>NZ_JBMERP010000019.1:0-54454 GCF_049310925.1 Virgibacillus sp. DJP39
CTTTTACGTATGGGCAGCACTTGGTGTAGTGTTTGTCATTGCAATTAGGCAGTCAGATTTCGGACCAATGAAAAAGCATGAAGATTTAGCGCGTAAAACAGGGCAGGTTATGAGTAAGGAAACGAAGGAGAAAGTCGATATCTCATCAAATCTACCAACTAGTAAAATCGGAAGAATAAGTGATTTAATAGCACCACTTGTTGTTCTATTTATCGCAACACTCGGGTTTATCTACTGGACAGGGCTAAAAGCAGTTGAAGGTGAAGCAACTCTAATCAATATTTTTGGAAGTGCTGATGTACCAAAATCACTACTATATGGTGGGTTAACTGGTCTAGTAGTAACTTTTGTTCTATTTATGCGACATTTAAAGAGTGGTGACTTATCTGGAAAGCATTTTAGAGTCGGGCTTATTGAAGGTACGAAGTCAATGATTCCGGGCTTTTCAATCCTGATATTCGCTTGGGCAATTGTTACACTTATTGGAGAACTTGGAACTGGAACCTATTTAGCTGGAGTTGTTGAGTCATCAAACTTAAGTATTATGTTATTACCACTAATTGTATTCATAATGGCTGGTTTCATAGCATTTGCTACAGGAACTTCATGGGGTTCGTTTGGAATACTACTACCGATTGCCGGTGAAATTGCTGTGTCAACAGATGTGACATTACTACTTCCAATGCTTGCAGCTGTTTTAGCTGGAGCAGTATTTGGTGATCACTGTTCACCAATTTCAGATACTACGATCCTTTCATCGACAGGATCAAACTGTGATCACATGGACCATGTATCCACCCAAATACCATATGCACTTCTAGCAGCAGGAATTGCTGGACTGGGCTATTTGGTATTGGGGATCGTTGGAAACGTATGGGTAGGACTACTAGTAGTAATCTTAAGTCTAGTTATATTGTTTTTCACATTAAAAAAGCCTGAAAAAGTTTCAACCATAGAAGAAAGTATCGCTAAATAAGAAAAGCGAAGGCGCCTTGAACAGGGGTGAAACGCAGAAGCAGAGGACCAAAGAGCACGGTTTATGTGCTCAGGAGTGTCCAATGCTACTGACGCGAACCCCTAGGCGCAGGAGCTAGATAAGAAAAGCGAAGGCGCCTTGAACAGGGGTGAAACGCAGAAGCAGAGGACCGAAGAGCACGGTTTATGTGCTCAAAGTGTCCAATGCTACTGACGCGAACCCCTAGGCGCAGGAGCTAGACAAGAAATGAAGACTTTATTTTTTAAATTATTGCAAATCTTAAATCATTGATTTATACTTATACTATATTCATGAAATGCCGTTTCATTAATTGAAATAGGAGGAAGATTGATGACGTTTGTTTCAGAAAAAATAAACACGTTACCGCCTTACTTGTTTTCTGAATTTCAAAAGAGGAAGAAGGAGCTTGAAGAAAAGGGTATAGATGTCATTGACCTTGGAATCGGTGCACCAGATCTCCCTACCCCTGATTTTGTAATTGATAGGTTGGTGGAGGAAGCTAGAAAACCACATAATCATCGCTATTCCACGTATAGTGGGGTCCAGGAGTTTAAGCTGGCTGTTGCTGATTTTTACAAAAATCATTACGACGTTGACCTTGATCCCAATACAGAAATCTTAGCGTTAATTGGATCGAAAGAAGGTATTGCTAATGTAGTGCAGGCCGTAATTAATCCAGGAGATTCAGTATTGGTTCCAAATCCTGGATATCCAGTGTACCGCACGGCTGTACATCTAGCTGGTGGTAAGTGCGTTGATCTGCCATTAGATGCTTCAAATGGTTATGAACCTCTATTTAATGAGGTTGCACAGAAGGATACCGATGCAGCAAAGTTAATGTTCTTAAACTACCCTAGTAATCCTACTGCAGCTACCGTTGATTTTAATGTATTTTTGAAAGCGGTATCATTTTCGCGAAATAATGATCTGATTGCGGTTAACGATGCTGCGTATGATCTGGTAACCTTCAATAATTACACTGCACCAAGTATTATGCAGGTGCCAGGAGCAAAGAACCATGCTGTCGAATTTGGATCGTTATCAAAAAGCTTTAATATGACAGGTTGGCGAATTGGTTATCTCGTAGGTAATGAAACCATAATTAAGGCATTAACAACATTGAAGAGCAATATCGATACATGTCAATTTCTTCCTATTCAATTAGCGGCGGCAACGGCGTTAACCAGTGATTTAGCTGTAGTTAGAGCTAATAACAAAGTTTATCAGGAACGGATGGAAAAGTTACACAAAGCATTAAATGAAATGGGTTTAGAAGCGGATAAGCCTAAAGGCACAATCTTTATCTGGGCTAAAGTTCCAACAGGGCATACTTCCGCATCATTTGCTGGTCAACTATTAGAAAACGCAGGTGTGATCGTTACTCCTGGTTCAGCATTTGGAACAGCCGGTGAAGGATACATCCGGGTTACATTATCTGTAACAAGTGACAGATTAGACGAAGTTATTCTGCGGATGGAAAACATGATGCGTGCGCTAGGGTAGAAGACTTCAATTAAGGTGAGGTGAATTAGATTGGTCGTCAACACATCTTTGCAAAAGAAAACCAAAATGACAGCTGCGCAGGCAATTGTTGAGTGTATGAAACTGGAGGAAATCAAGCATGTATTTTGTGTTCCCGGTGAAAGCTACCTACCCTTACTTGATGCATTGTATGATACGGAATCAATTGAGGTAATCTCTGCAAGACATGAAGGAGGAGCATCCTTTATCGCAGAAGGCTATGCCAAAGCTACCAATAAGCCAGGTGTCGTTATGGCAACTAGAGGAGTTGGAGCAGCTAATTTGTCAATTGGTGTGCATACTGCTTTTCAGGACTCCACTCCAATGGTGGTATTTTTGGGCCAGGTACATAGTAAGTTCAGGGGAAGGGAAGGGTTTCAGGAAGTAGATTTAGATCAATATTTTGGGCATATCGCAAAGTGGGCTGTTGAAGTGAATGATCCAGATCGTATGCCAGAGCTTGTACAACGCGCTTTTCGTATTGCTCAAACTGGCAGACCAGGTCCAGTAATTGTATCTTTACCGGAAAATGTTCTCCCGTCTATAGCTGAAATGTCTTTTGGTCCAGCAACAGTTAGACCTAAACCTGCCCCCGCTACAGACGAGATCATGCGAGTAGATGCATTGCTGCAGAAAGCAAAAAAACCATTAATTATTGCCGGGGGTGGGGTTAAGTCATCTAATGCAGAGGAAAGCCTGATAGCATTTGCTGAAAAGTTTTCTATACCGGTAATTGCTGCCTTTAGAAGACAAGACGTTTTTCCGAATGATCACAAATTATATGCTGGACATTTAGGTTTGGGAACAAGTAAAGAAGTCCTGCAAACAGTAAGAGAATCGGATGTTATTTTAGCTATTGGAACGCGATTATCAGAAGTGACGACACAGGATTACACGATTATTACTTCAGATAAAAAATTAATTCATATCGATATTAACATTGAAACTTTAGGAAAGGTATATGCTCCGGACGTTGGAATAGTAGCTGATAGCGGTGAAGCACTGGAAAAATTGCTTGACCTGACATGTTCAGTTAACTGGAAGGCTTGGGCAAGCGAAAGAAATACCGCTTACAGACAGGTAAGTGATTTGCGTGCAACAAGTGAAGATGTCATTAATAAACAAATCATAGCATCATTAGAAAGAAAACTACCAAAAGATACAGTCATTACTAATGACGCAGGCAATTTTGCAGGGTGGTTTCATTCTTTTTATCCTTTTACAAGAGCAAAAACATATGTAGGTCCTACGTCAGGTGCGATGGGCTATGGGATGCCAGCAGCACTAGGTGTTAAACTTGCTGACCAAAGTAAAACTGTCGTTTCTCTATCTGGTGATGGTGGATTTATGATGACGGTGCAGGAACTTGAGACTGCTGTAAGGTATCAAATTCCAATAATCAGTCTTGTGTTTAACAACAATATGTATGGAACAATTCGGATGCATCAGGAAATCCATTATCCTGAAAAAGTAATTGCTACGGGTCTGGGTGAGGTTTCCTTTAGTAAGTTAGCAGAAAGTGTTGGAGCTCACGGCTTTACTGTTCATTCGCTTTCTGACTTTGAGAATGCATTGGACAAAGCACTTCATAATCATGGGCCAACTGTAATAGAAATAATAACAGACGGTGAAGACATTTCGGTCTCATCAACGATTCAACAATTAAGAGATCGAGTTAAAAAGTAATCTATTAATCTATATAGATAATAATATTCAGGAGGTATTTATCATGGTAGAAACTCTACTAAAAGTTAAAAAGCTAGCAAATTATATTGGTGGGGAATGGATTGAGTCAGAAGGGAAAACCACACCGGTTATCAATCCAGCGACAGGAGAAACTGTTGTAGAAGTTCCACTATCAGATGAGGGAAGTGTAGACGCTGCAGTAAAAGCAGCTAAAAAAGCACAAAAGGAATGGGCGTTAGTTCCAGCTCCTATGCGCGCTGAAGTTCTATACCGTGTTGGCAGTATCATGAAAGACAGAAAAGAACGTCTTTCTCAATTACTAACAATGGAAAATGGAAAAGTTATCGAAGAAGCACGTGGAGAAGTCCAAGAAGGAATCGATATGGCATATTATATGGCAGGTGAAGGCCGTAGAATGTTTGGGCAAACAACACCTGCAGAACTAAAAGATAAGTTTGCAATGAGTGTACGTACTCCAATTGGCGTAGTTGGTTTAATCACACCGTGGAATTTTCCAATTGCAATCGCAACTTGGAAGTCATTTCCAGCAATTATTGCAGGTAACGGTGTTGTGTGGAAACCAGCAACTGAAACACCAATTATGGCATTTGAGCTTGCGAAAATTTTTGAAGAAGCTGGTTTGCCAAAAGGTGTTATAAACGTTGTATTTGGCTCAGGTTCTACAGTTGGTGAAGCAATGATCAATCACGAAGGAATCAGAGTTATTTCGTTTACTGGATCCAATGACACTGGTCGTAATATTGCTGCTAAATGTGGTCAACAACTCAAAAAGGTCTCTCTTGAAATGGGCGGTAAGAACGCAGTAATTGTTATGGATGATGCTGATCTGACATTAGCAGTTGAAGGCATTCTGTGGAGTGCATTTGGAACGAGTGGCCAGCGATGTACTGCGTGCAGCCGAGTGATTGTTCATGAAAAAGTGAAGGATGCATTGGAAGAACGTCTGCTTGTCGAAATGGAAAAGTTAACAATTGGAAATGGTTTGGATGAAACAAATAAAGTTGGTCCGATCATCAACAAAGCTGGATTGGCTAAGATTAAGAAATATATAGAAATCGGTAAGGATGAAGGTGCTAAATTACTAGCAGGTGGTTACGTAATGGAGGAAGGCGAACATCAAAAAGGAAATTATTTTGCGCCTACATTATTTACAGATGTAAAACCGGGGATGCGAATTGCACTTGAAGAGATTTTTGGCCCAGTAGTTTCATTAATACCTGTTAAGAATTTTGAAGAAGCAGTTGAAGTGAACAACAGTGTGGAATATGGATTATCAAGTTCAATATTTACAAATGATGTAAATCAAGTGTTTAAAGCGCAACGAGATTTGGATACAGGAATTGTCTATGTAAATGCAGGTACAACAGGTGCGGAAATTCACTTACCATTTGGTGGTACGAAGGGCACTGGAAACGGTCATCGTGATTCAGGTGTTCAAGCTCTGGACGTATTTACTGAATGGAAAGCAGTCTATGTCGATTATAGTGGCAAATTACAGCGTGCTCAGATTGATGTGGAGTAAATAGATGTAAAAATAACGGGGAGTGATATGAATGAAGATAGGTGTACTCGGTTCTGGTTTAATGGGTAAGGAAGCTGCACGTGATCTAGTTTCAAATCCAGGTGTATCAGCCGTTGGTTTAGCGGATATTGACATTAAACGTGCACAAGCGGTTTGTGAGCAATTAGATTCTCCAAAACTAACTGCTTATCAAGTAAATGCAAGTGATGTTGGTGAGTTGGCAAATTACATGAGTGAGTTTGACGTTATCATCAATGCACTATTCTATTCATTCAATGAGATAGTAGCGAAAACTGCTATTGAGGTGGGTGTAAGTTCAGTAGATTTAGGTGGTCATATCGGCCACATGACAGATAAAGTTCTGGCACTCCAGAAAGAAGCACAAGCAGCTGGTGTAACGTTGATCCCTGACTTAGGTGTTGCGCCAGGAATGATCAACATACTGTCCGGATATGGCGCAGAGAAACTAGACAAATTAAATGCGATTCAGATATTTGTTGGTGGTATTCCTGTCCGTCCTGAGCCACCATTTGAATACAACCATGTATTTTCAATGGAAGGGGTACTTGATCACTATACAGATCCATCACTAATCGTTAGAGGTGGGATAAAGCAGGAGGTTGAATCGTTAACTGAAGTAGAAACGGTTCATTTTGAGAAATTCGGACCTTTGGAAGCATTTCATACATCAGGAGGTACTTCAACCTTATCCTTGTCCTACCCAACTATAGAAACACTAGAATACAAGACCATCCGCTATCCAGGTCACGCAGAAAAGTTTAAACTTTTAGTCGATCTTAATTTAACCCGAATGGATTACGAGGTAGAAGTTAGAGGTCAAAAGATCAACCCACGTGAGGTGCTGTTAAAAGTACTGGATCCAATTGTCGACTTAAAAGACAAGGACGATGCTGTACTGCTTCGCGTAAAGGTTTCCGGGGAAAAGGATGGAATCCCTACGACCTTTGACTATGAAATGACGACATTCAAAGATCGGGAAAAAAATGTAACTGCAATGGCAAGAGCTACCGCAAACACAATCTCTGTAGTAGCCCAGATGATTGGAGATGGTACAATTGCTAAGGCCGGTGTTTATCCACCAGAACGAATTGTTCCAGGAGATAAATACATTAAGGAAATGGCTAAACGTGGTGTTCTGATAAAAGAAACAAGTAATCATACAAAGAAACATGTAAAAATCTAAATGCATCTCCTCTGATTCAAAATAACTACGCTTAGAAATCAGGGTGGATGACTAGAAGATAAACAAGGTTTAAACTATAGAGAGCCCTCTATTTGGGTAGAGGGTTAATTTTCTATTTAATGACAAATTTAAGGAGTACATACCAATGAATCAAAGTGTAATCAAGGCTTTAAAACTACTTGATTTGTTCACAGAAGAAATACAGGAATTTTCCCTGAGAGAAATTGCGATGCGGTCTGATTTGCCCAAGCCAACAGCATATAGACTTTTGACGTCATTAGTGGAATGCGGTTTTTTGCAAAAAACGCGAGATAACGAACAAGGAAGCAGTTATAGGCTTGGTCTAAAATTACTTGAACTAGGGAATTTGGTTTCGAACCAGTTAGAAATCAGAGAAATAGCATTGCCTTATATGGGGGACTTGGCCCAGGATATCAATGAGGTAATCCATATTGTAGTTGCAAATCAAAACGAAGCTACCTATATAGAAAAGGTAGACAGTACTCGGGCCATTCGACTTTATACCAGAATTGGAAAAAGCTCACCATTCTATATAGGATCTGGTCCAAAGCTTTTGCTCGCATTTATGGAAAAAGATAGACAGGAAAGAATTATTGGTCAAGATGAATTGTATACAATGGAAGACCACCGGATTATTGATAAAGTGGTACTGAAAAAAGAGTTAAAGCGTATCAAGCAGGAGGGTTATGCATATAGCATTGGTGAACAGGACTTGGAAACAACAGGAATTTCCTATCCGCTTTATGACTATAGTGGGAAAGTTATAGCTGCATTAACAGTTAGTGGATTGTCCAGTCATTTTGAAGGAGAAAACTTGCAGGTAATTAGGCAGAAAACGCAAATTACAGCAGAGAAGATTTCTGAAAAACTTGGTTATCAAGCTATTAAAGTATAGGAAGGGGAAAATAATGAACACCATATTTATAGCTGGACATGCCAAGCTTCCTGCAGGTATGGCTGCAAAAAGTGTATACGAAACATTAACCATAACAGCTGAAGTAGACAAAAAATATGGAGTAATAGTCACAGCCAGCTGTACATTAGCAACACTGCATGGACGGGAATTCGTTCAGCAATTACTTCGTGGTCATAGTCTGCAGGATGGAATTGAACTACCTGTCGAAGAAGTTCGGGTACATTATTTGGGGAAAGCTGGAAATGCCTTAATTTCAGCTCTTAAAGATTTATATAAACAATACGAGCAGTATAAAAATGAATAAAATAGATTACGATCAAAAATCCTACCAGCTGTCTGGTAGGATTTTAATGTTATTTTATCTCCAACTCTCTAATCGAGTGAAATGGAAATATATTTCATTTCCAGAAACTCGTGCATACCATGGTGTCCGCCTTCTTTTCCAATACCAGATTGCTTGATTCCACCAAATGGTGCTTCGGGTAATGCTGGAAAGACATCGTTTACTCCAACAATTCCATACTCCAGTCGTTCTGATACGCGAATAGCACGACTGGTTTTTTCAGTAAAGATATATGCAGCTAAACCATAGTCGGTATTGTTTGCTTTACGGAGAACAGTTTCCTCGTCTGTAAAACTTTGGATTGGAAGCACAGGACCAAAAGTTTCTTCATTCATAATGGTCATATCATCAGTAATATTGGACAAAATTGTTGGTTGATAAAAATACCCGTCCAGGTCACTCTTCCATTTACATCCCCCGGTGATAATACTTGCCCCTTTCTCAACTGCGTCATCTAAATGTGCCTGAACCTTTTTAGCTGCATTTTCATTAATTAATGGCCCTAAGTCAGTATCAGTTGTAAGTCCATTACCTAATTTCAATTGTTTAACCTGATCTGCTAATCTATTTGTGAATTTTTCCTGTATGGATTCATGGACGTATAAACGGTTAGCGCATATACATGTTTGACCATTATTACGGAATTTACTTCCAAGTGATAGACTTACAGCTTTGTCAATATCGGCATCGTCAAACACAATAATTGGTGCGTGTCCCCCTAATTCTAAGGATAGTTTTTTCACATGCTCAGAACTTTCACGCATCAAATATTTACCTACCTTAGTAGATCCGGTAAAGGTGATTAAACGAACGTCTTTGTTTTGAAGAAATGCCTCGCCAATCGCTTGTGAATCACCTGTAACAAGGTTGACCACTCCCTTTGGCAAGCCAGCTCGTTCAAGTATCTTAACTATCTCGATGGCTGAAATTGGTGTTTCAGGCGAGGGTTTTAAGACAACTGTACAACCTGCCGCCAATGCCGGACCAATTTTCCTTGTAATCATGGACGATGGGAAATTCCATGGTGTGATTGCACCGATAACCCCTATAGGTTGGGGGACAACCATTAGCCGCTTAGACTTAACTGATGAGGGTATTAACTCACCATACCCACGGCTTGCTTCCTCTGCATACCATAATAAAAAATTAGCGGCACCCTTAACCTCGCCAATTGCTTCATTAAGCGGTTTTCCTTGTTCAGTAGTTAATATTTCACCTAATCTGTCAGATTCTTCCAGCATAATCTCTGAAGCTTTATATAAAATACGGGAACGTTTGCGTCCTGTTGTTTGCCCCCAAATTTTAAAAGCATCGGAAGCAGCCTGTATCGCATTTTGTGCTTCGGCTTTTCCGCCAAAGGAAACTTCAGTAATTGCTTTTAGTGTAGCGGGATTATAGATTGTTTCCGTTTCTTTGGATGTAGCACCCTGCCATTGTCCATTTATGAAGATACTATCAATATTTTTTTCAATCATTCTTTTTCCCCCTTGGTATTTACCATTTATTTCTTTTCACCTAATTATCCTTGCCATGCAGGTAGCATGTTGTTTAGTTGTTTATCTTTTCGGTACCCAAGTACATATTCTGCCTGCATAACGGTATGAATCTCACGAGTACCTTCATAAATTACTGGTGCTTTGGAATTACGTAAGTAGCGTTCAACTGGATATTCATCGGAATAGCCATAGGCACCATGAACTTGAACGGCATCGTCAGCAGCTTTATTAGCAAAGTCACATGCCTGCCATTTAGCTAGAGATGTTTCACGGGTATTACGTTTTCCTTGGTTTTTTAACTCACCTGCACGGTAAACAAGAAGACGACTCATTTGCAGACCAGCTTCCATCTTGGCAATCATTTGCTGAACAAGCTGGTGACGGCCAATTTCTTTGCCAAACGTTTCGCGTTCGTGACAATAGTTTACACTTGCTTCAATACATGCCATAATTTGCCCGCATGCTCCAGCTGCAACAGTAAAACGACCATTATCAAGTGACGCCATAGCTATTTTAAAACCTTCACCCTCCGAACCTAGGAGGTTTTCTTTAGGTACCCTTACTTGATCAAAAAATAGTTCTCCCGTGTTACCAGCACGAATACCATGCTTCCCTTTTGTGGCCTTGGATGAAAAACCTTCCCAGTTTCGTTCAACGATGAAGGCAGAGATGCCATTATGTTTTTTGTCCTTATCAGTATAGGCGAAAACCAGAAAATGATCGGCGGTGTCACACAAAGAAATCCATGTCTTCTGCCCATTCAAAATATAATAATCTCCATTTTTAGTGGCTGTAGTATTTAAAGCTGCAACATCAGATCCAGCACCAGGCTCTGTTAAGCCAAATGCACCAACTTTTTCACCCTTAGCTTGAGGTACAAGATACTTTTGTTTTTGTTCTTCATTTCCCCATTGGAGCAGGGACATACTATTTAATCCTGTATGTACAGAAACTGCCGTACGAAATGCAGTGTCCCCACGTTCAAGTTCTTCACATACGATTGCGAGTGAGTTATAGTCCATACCACTTCCACCGTATTCTTCAGGAATACACACGCCCATTAAACCAAGATCTGCCAATTTATTCATTACCGCAGGGTCAGCTTTACCTACCCGATCCCACTCAGCGATATGTGGCATGATTTCCTTATCAACAAAATTTCTAACAGTAGTGCGTAGCATGGTTTGTTCTTCCGAGAATTCAAAATTCATCTAATCATCTCCAATTTTTGGTTTAGCAGTTAAGAAAGTATAAATCCTTTCTTACTGCATAAGTGCAACTAAGGCTTGGCGATAAGCCAAGTTTTCTAAAAAACTTCTATTCGTTTACTTAATAAATCGCGCTAAAATTTCTTTCGTATGTTCACCAGCATTTGGTGGGTGGTTAACGTATTTTACAGGTGTACGTGAAAGCTTGAGGGGGCTTCCGATCATTTTTACTAACCCTGCAGTTGGATGCTCATATTCAATAAACATCTCTCTAGCATTTAGCTGCGGATCATTCGTTACTTCTTTCATATTTTGAATTGGTCCACAGGGAATGCCATTATTCTCGCATCTTTTTTGCCAAACAGCTGTTGATTCTCTGTGGAAAGCAGTTTGCAATATTGGAACCAGAACATCACGGTTTTCCACACGGTCTGAATTCGTTTTGAATCGGCTATCATCGGCTATTTCTGGACTTTTCAAAACAGTACACAATGCTTTAAATTGTGTGTCATTACCAACAGCGATTACCATTTGGCCATCTTTTGTTTCAAATGTTTGGTAGGGCACAATGTTTGCATGATGATTCCCAAGTGGAGATGGAATTTTGCCTGACATGAGGTAGTTACTGCCGATATTAACCAATGAGCTAACAGCTGAATCGTACAGGGAAATATCTAGCTTTTGGCCTTTACCAGATATGGTTCTTTCTAAAAGCGCACCCTGAATTCCAATACAAGCATATAACCCTGTTACAATATCTGTTATGGCAACGCCTAGCTTCTGCGGACCAGATTGCTCATTTCCGGTAATACTCATTAGTCCACTCATCGCCTGGATAATGAAATCATAGCCTGGCATTGCTTGATATGGACCTGTTTCACCAAAGCCAGTGATTGAGCAATAGACAAGACGAGGATTTAACTCGTCAAGGGTTTCATAATCCAAACCAAACCGATCCATTGTACCTGACTTAAAGTTGTGAATAATGACATCGCTTTCAAAAACGAGCTTTTTAATCGTTTCAATACCTTCTTTTGTCTTCAAATCTACTGTTATACTTTTCTTGTTTCGGTTCGCACATAAATAATAGGCACTTACATCGTTCTGAAAAGGTGGCCCCCATGTTCGGGTGTCATCACTACCCCCTGGAGCTTCCACCTTAATTACCACCGCACCAAGATCACCCAATATCATTGTGCAGTAGGGACCTGCAAGCACGCGTGATAAATCAAGAACCTTAATATGTTCCAATGCACCTGTCAAAAAATCACCCCTTCCATCAATTGAAAAAAGCCAATTCAAAATGACCACAGTCATGCTGTAAGTCAACTTGAACTGGCTCATGATCTGTTGGAATCCACCTGGTATAGGCATGAAAACAGATTAGACAGTACTTGCTTATGCGTGTCACCCAGACAGCCGCTTCGCTTTTTGATTCGATTAAATGTGCCGATCATGTGTTATAAACGTTTGTGCGTTTTTACATGATTCATTCTATCTTATTATATTCTGAATAATATGTAAATGTTTTTTAAAAAAAGCTGTACTCTAAACGATTGTTGTTGCTAGAAATTCTGTGAAAAGCGACATAACTGCTAAGTTTATTTATTTCCTGCCACCCTTGTGTTCCAGCGCTGAGGAAAACGCCACTATTCGAGGATAACGGTTGATTATCGAGCTGTGACGATTGATATTTTCATATAACAGTTGATTCCGAGGCTGCGAGGTATTTAGACACGTATTAGATTAAAAGCAACAAAACTTGTGGTATCTAAGTTCAGTTCTAGTGATTACCACCAATTGGTTTTTCTGCAGTACAGCCCGAAGTTTTGTTTGATATAGCAGGTCATGGTCATGCAGAACCCTTAAGAGCCTATAAAAAAGGCTGAATTAGAATTAACTAATTCAGCTTTCACATTATCCGATTCAGACCAGTCGCCTCCGCTTTTCTTTTTGATCCAGCTGCGAGGGCTAGCGGCTCGTGTCGTAAGCAATGGACACTCCGAGCAAAAAGTTCATGTGCTCTACGGTCCCTTGCTTACGCATGTCGCCGCTACCAAGCCCTCTCCGCTTTTCTTTATGATCCAGCTGCGGCTCCTTGAAGCTGCCGTCATAAGCAATTGACACTCCAAACGCAAAAACCTTGCGTTTTACGGTCCCTTGCTTATGCGTCCGCTTCAGACCAGTCGCCTCCGCTTTTCTTTTTACTTTGCGGCTTTTTGTAGTTTATTTATCATTTTTAATGCGCGGCCTGTGCCGATTGCTACTGATTCTAGCGGGTTAGGTGCTAGGTGTACTGGGACGGAAATTTCTTCTGTTAACCAGTCTTTCATTCCTTTAAGTAATGCTCCGCCACCAGTTAATACGATACCACGGTCTACAATATCACCACTAAGTTCAGGGGGACAATTTTCTAATGTAGCACGGATGGTTTCAAGTATTTTTTGGAGCGATTCTTTTAGTGCAGAATGTATTTCCGTAGATGAAACTGTAATTGTTTTTGGCAGTCCGGTTACCAAGTCGCGACCACGAACTTCCATTATATCCTCTTGATGATTCTCATGAGCATAACCAATTTCTATTTTGATGTTTTCTGCAGTACGCTCACCTATTAAAATATTATAGTTCTTGCGGACATGTTGAATAATTTCTTCATCCATTTTGTCTCCGCCAATACGTACTGAATTACAGGATACTACGCCACCAAATGAGATTATGCCTACTTCTGATGTACCACCACCGATATCAACAATGACATTCGCAATTGGTTCATCAACTGGGAGATCTGCACCGATTGCAGCTGCAATTGGTTCTTCTATTAAGTGAACATGCTTAGCGCCATAGCTGGTTACGGCATTGTGAATTGCTCTTCTTTCAACTGAAGTGCTTCCAGAAGGTGTACAAACAACTACAGTTGGCTTACGCATAGATAATCCCATTTTCTTACTTACCTTTTTCAAAAATTCCTTTAGCATTTGGGCAGTAACATCATAATCAGCAATTACCCCATCTTTAAGTGGGCGGATAGGAACGATGTTTTGTGGCGTTTTACCAACCATTTCTTTCGCTTCTATTCCAACTGCAACAACATTTTTCGTGTTAATATCAATAGCCACCACAGATGGCTCGTTCAATACAATTCCTTTAGTTTTAGAATAAATGAGTATATTTGCAGTACCTAAATCGATACCGATTTCTGCATTAGATAACATATTAGCTCCTCCATTGATGACAGTTTTTCAATTATAGCATTTCTATACTATATCATCATTTATGGGGGTATGTCAGTGCTTTACAGATATTGGATTTACGGTACCTGATAGAATGAATTTCTTCTATAAGCCTTGCTACAAAGGGATTTATTCCTTGAAATGATGAAGTTTCTGTTGATATTACCATATTTATCATTTCTGTTACATGAAAACATGATAATGTAATATTTTTCAGAAAATTGATACCTGTCAATAGTGATTATTAGGTATATAAAGTAATTTCAGCAAAATTATTCCAATACAAAATACTTTACCCATACAAACAATCCTATTAATTTAGTAGTTTATCTAAAATAATATTTCGCTATCAAACTATGGAAAGGCTTGCCAAAATTATTACAAGAAAGGCGTGCTACTATTATTGTGCAAGACAAAACATACTTGAAGGAGATGTACACTATATGTTCAAGAAATTAAGTGTGATAACAACACTCTCGGCAACATTATTAATCGGTAGTGCATTTACAAATACTGTTGATGCCTCTGAAAGCACGAATTATAGCCAATATCAACAGTATGAATACAAAGTCTATTATTCTTCTAATGAAAATTGGTACACGAATACTAATGTAGACGGTTTTTTGAAAAACTTCTTTACCAACTATCAGGTAAACTGGAATGATCAAAACTCAACTGATAAACCTGCAGAACCTGTTAAGGAAGACCAAGACCAAGAACAAACTAAACAACAAACGCAGAAGCAAGAAGTTCCTGATCAAGTGGAACCAAAGGAAGCACCTGTTCAGGAGGCTCCCGTGCAACAACAGCCTACTAAACACCAAGAACCACAAACCCAATCAGAACAGCTAAGTCAATATGAGCAGCAAGTGGTAGAACTAACAAATGCTGAACGTGTGGAACGTGGACTGAATCCATTGAAAATTGATCTTGAGTTAAGTCGCGTGGCACGTGAAAAATCTCGTGATATGTCAGCTAATAATTACTTTTCTCACACAAGCCCGACATACGGTTCTCCATTTGATATGATGAAGTCCTATGGAATAACTTATCGTAGTGCTGGAGAAAATATTGCTAAAGGTCAACGTACACCTGAAGAAGTGGTTAATGGCTGGATGAATAGTGAAGGTCATAGAGCAAATATCCTAAGCACTAAGTTTACACACATTGGTGTGGGTTATATTTCGGATGGAAACTACTGGACGCAGCAGTTCATCGGTAAGTAATAGAATAGATTCTTAGAAAGGGAGATTAGCAAGTTTCATACTTGCTAATCTTTTTTTGTATAAAAATTGTTTCATTCATCGTATAATAGAAAAAGGGGTGATCATATGATTCGTAGTTTGTGGATTTATTTTTGTGCAATTATAATTGTTTTACAAAGTGGATTAAAATTACATAAAGGAAAAAAACTTTCCAAAGAAGGTAGTAAAGAGTCCGAAATAAAAATGTTCAAAGCGCCAAAATTAGTTTCCCAAAGAGTTATTAGACTAACCGGTACGAAAGTTCATGTTTCTGGACAGGAAAAGTTACCTGATGAGGCTGTCTTATTTGTTGCCAACCATCAAGGCTTATTTGATATTCTAGCTCTAATCGGTTATGTAGGTAAGCCTCTAGGTTTCATTGCAAAAAAAGAAGTGGAAAAAATCCCTATTGTAAGTTCGTGGATGAGTTTGATGCATGGTGTATTTATCGACCGTAACGACCGACGGCAGTCTGTCAAAGCAATTAACGAGGGAATCGAAAATTTGAAAAATGGCCATTCCCTAGTTGTTTTTCCAGAAGGCACCAGAAGTCGTGGTAGTAACCTAAATACATTTAAGTCAGGTAGTCTGAGGTTGGCGACGAAAGCAAATGTACCAATCGTGCCAATTGCGATAAACGGGACCTATCAAATGCTCGAGGAGGGCAATGGTAGGGTGAAAGGTTCAACTATAACCATGAAAATATTAGACCCGATTTTTCCGCAGGATTACCAAGAATTGAAGCCTAGTGATTTGGCACCAGTAATACAATCAAGTATCGAAAATTCCCTTCAGCAGCAAAAGGTATAAATTGAAGTATGTAAAAATAATAATCCAACAATAATTTTGCCTCACTAATCAATGATTAGTGGGGTTTTTTGGTGGTAGAAATCGTATTATTTTCCTTTTTTAATTTTCACTCCTATTATAAGGGTAACTGCCAATATACAGGATTATCATTATCTACATTAAATATGGGAAATAAATCATACTAATTAGAAGGGGTGATTAAATGGTTCAAGGAGCTGCTAATTGGAATACGGAGTTGAGTCAAGAATGGTTGCAGAATTATGTGGATGACTGGGTTTCCTTTTACCGAAAACATACAAGTGACGGAAAAGTCGCATCCTATATTCCGATTTTGGCTGAGGCCAACCCTGATCATTTAGGAATAACAATATTAGGTAAGAATGGAATGGTGATTCGTTCAGGGGATGTAGATGTACCATTTACCTTGCAAAGTATATCAAAAATAATCAGCTTCATTGTTGGTTGTGTGGAGCGCGGAATTGCATATATGCTTGACCGTGTGGATGTTGAACCAGCTGGAGAAGCATTTAATTCAATCATGCACTTAGAGATGAAGCAAGTAAAAAAGCCCTTCAATCCATTAATTAACGCTGGGGCAATTACGGTAACATCTATTCTAGAGGGTGAATCTTCTGAAGAGAAAATCGGACCAATTTTAGATTTGCTAGAAAAGATGATTGGATATCGTCCAGCTATTAACCAGGATGTATATCTGTCAGAGAAGACTTCATCTACTCGTAATAAAGCAATTGGATATTATTTACTCGAAACAGGATTCCTTGAATCGGATTTGCATGTAACACTGGATACTTATTTCAAGCAGTGCTCGATTGAAATAACAGTAGATGATCTTGCTAGAATTGGCATGATTCTGGCGAATGATGGGGTGAATCCAGATACACAGGAAGTAATTATCCCGAGACAGGAAGCTAGAATTTCAAAAGCACTTATGCTGACTTGTGGCATGTATGATGCATCCGGGAAGTTTGCTACTTACGTTGGTATTCCTGCGAAAAGTGGGGTATCTGGTGGAATAATTGCTGCTGCACCTCCGCGGGTCCGGGAAGAAGAATTACCTTTTCTGGAGGGATGTGGAATAGGCGTTTATGGTCCTGCTCTGGATGACAAAGGTAATAGTATCGCAGGAATTCGATTGTTACGTCATATCGCAAAGCAATGGGATTTAAGTATTTTTTAAAGAGTGATCAGCTTTTCAAAGGAGGGAAATTGGATGTGTGGTAGATATACATTACTCAGTGATGAACTTGATATTCTTAGGGATTTCAATATTGATGAATCAATTGATTCGTATACACCAAGCTACAATATAGCTCCTGGCCAGAACATACTCGCAATCATTCATAACGGGAAAAGCAAGCGGGCAGGATACTTGAAATGGGGGCTTGTACCTTCATGGGCAAGCGACAAAAAGATCGGCTATAAAATGACCAATGCAAGAAGTGAGACAGTTCATCAAAAGCCAAGCTTTAAAAGTTTATTAAAACGTAAAAGATGTTTGATAGTAGCTGACAGCTTTTATGAATGGAAAAAGGATGAAACCGGAAAACAACCTAAACGAATTCAATTAGCTGATCGTAAACTGTTTGCATTTGCAGGTCTATGGGATAAGTGGCAAGACAAGGAGAATAATCAAAATCTTTTCACGTGTACGATATTAACAAAAGAGGCAAATGATTTTATGCAGGATATTCATCACAGAATGCCCATTATTCTTCCAAAAGATAAAGAGGAAGAATGGATAGCACCTGTGGAGATGGATACGAGGGCAGCACATCAGTTTCTGCAGTCGATACAAGTTAATGATTTAAAAGCACAAAATGTATCTACCTACGTAAATTCAGCCAAAAATAATGACTTCACTTGTATTGAACCTTTGGCAAATTAAAAAAGGATCGAAACCCAATGGGGCTTCGATCCTTTTTTGTATTTGGCTCGCCTTCGCTTTTCTGTCTAGCTTCGAGGGCTAGCGGCTCGTGTCATAAGTAATTGACACTCCGAGCAACAAGTTCATTTGCTCTACGGTCCCTTGCTTATGCGTCCGCTTCAGACCAGTCGCCTCCGCTTTTCTGTCTGATCCAGCTGCGGCTCCTAGTGGCTAGCAAATAGGTAGTCCTGATGAACGTACGTAAAGGTCAACGTACTTTTCACAGTCCTATCTATTTGTACGCCACTAACCAGTCGCCTCCGCTTTTCGTGATCCAGCTGCGGCTCCTTGAAGCTGCCGTCATAAGCAATTGACACTCCAAACGCAAAAACCGTGCGTTTTACGGTCCCTTGCTTATGCGTCCGCTTCAGACCAGTCGCCTCCGCTTTTCAACCTTAAGCTGCGGTTTTTGCTCGTTTTCTTTCTGCTTCTTCTTCTTTTGCTACTTTAATAAATTTCTTGGTTTCGTAAACTACGACTCCTGATAGACCGAGTAGGCCAATTAAGTTCGGGATCGCCATAAGGGCGTTCATAATATCTGCAATTCCCCAAACGATACCAAGCTTTTCAACAGCACCGTAGAATACGATTAGTACAAATACTACGCGATAATAAGGAACTGCTTTGTCATTGAAAAGGTAACTAAAGCATTTTTCCCCATAATATGACCAACCAACAAGTGTTGAGAAGGCAAATAATACAATTCCAATTGTAACAATATATCCTCCGGTGTCACCTAGGAAATAAGAGAATGAGGCAGCAGTAAGATCACCACCATTTAAGGATGTGCCGGAATACATATCAGCCATAACAATTGTTATTCCAGTGATAGAACATACGATTATGGTATCGATAAATACCTGTGTCATGGACACAAGAGCTTGACGTCCAGGATAGTCCGTTTTTGCAGCTGCTGCGGCAATAGGTGCAGATCCGAGACCCGCCTCGTTCGAGAACACTCCTCGAGCAACACCGTATCGAATTACTGTACCTAAGATACCACCACCAATAGCACTGCCGGTAAAGGCATCACTAAAGATTAATCCAATGGCAGCTGGAACAATTTCTAAATTCATAACAATAATTACTAAACCACCAATAACATAAAATAATGCCATTACAGGAACAAAAAGTGCTGTAACACGACCAATACTTTTTATTCCGCCTAATATTACTAAACCAGTTAAGAGTGTAAGAATAATTCCAGTAACCCAAGTAGGTACACTGAATGAGCGCGCCAAAGCATCAGCAACGGAATTCGATTGAACCATATTACCGATACCAAAAGCTGCGACCGATCCGAAAACTGCGAAAGTTACACCAAGCCATTTTTGCTTGAGTCCGCGTTCTAAGTAATACATTGGTCCACCAGACATTTCACCTTTGCTGTTAACGACACGATACTTAACTGCAAGAAGTGCCTCTGCATACTTTGTAGCCATTCCAAATAGTGCACTAATCCACATCCAGAAGACGGCACCAGGGCCACCAAGTACAACAGCAGTAGCAACACCTACAATGTTACCTGTTCCAATCGTGGCGGCCATGGCGGTGGTGAGGGCCTGATAGTGACTAATATCTCCCTTAGAGGCCTTATCCTGTCTTTTTGGGCTAAAAGCTAATCTTAACGCATAAGGAAGTGTACGAAACTGTAAAAAGCCAAGTCTAAATGTAAGATAAAGTCCTGTTCCGACAATTAAAATAAGTGTTGGTGGACCCCAAACAAAACTACTTATATTACTAATTATCTGATCCATGTTATTCCCCCTTTAATATTTTGTATTGTATACCTATAGTCAATATTCCGAAAATTGTATAGAAAAGTCAAGCTTATTTTAAAACTTTTTTATTTATATTTTGGAAATGGTTGTTTATTTCCCCGATTTAAGGGAAAAAGTAAGTAGAATTAAAAAGATGTTTTTTTATTACTAATGTATAATGAGGAAGTCTAATAGAAAATAATTAACATACAAATTAAAGGAGAGATAAATGATGCAAAATAAAAAAATGGTACTTGGTATTATTCTTGGTGGAATAATTGGTGGATTAATTACTTTGTTTGACCAGGACACACGTTCAACAGCAAAAGGTCAGTACCAGATTTCAAAAAGACAAACAAATTATTATTTAAAGCACCCCTCTGAGGCAATACGGAATGCTCGAGTTGCCTGTAACAAATTTAATGATACATTTAACAAAAGTGCTGACAATGCCATTAGCGCATTAGAACAGGTAGAGCAAACTATCGATACGATCACAAATAAGAATGAAAATCAAAATGAAAGCAAACTTAAATCTATAAAATAAATATTGCTTCGTTAGGGGGACAGGTATGAAAAAAGCTGTTACATTATCAAAACAACTTTTTCAAAAGTTAATGGAGGTAGATGTTTTTGGAATGGCGGCACAGCTCGCCTTTTTTTTCTTATTGTCTTTATTCCCCTTTCTATTGTTTTTAGTTACCTTAATAGGACTTTATATGGATCCGCAAACAGTAATTTCATTTGTTGGTACCTATGCACCAGATGAGATAATGGCTTTAATAGATAAAAATATTAATCAACTTGTTAATCAACAAAATGGTGGGTTAATATCTATTGGTATTTTAGGTACAATTTGGTCAGCGTCTGCTGGGATTAATGCTGTAATGAAGGCCTTTAATGTGGCCTATGAAGTGGACGAGGATCGGTCATTTGTAGTTTCGCGTCTGATTGCTATCGTTTTAACAGTAGCAATGGTTGTTGTAATATGTATTGCATTTTTACTCCCCATTTTTGGCAAGGCAATCGGCGAGTATTTGTTCTCATTTTTAGGGATGTCAGCAGGTTTCATTCAGGTGTGGGACACATTACGTTGGGTAGTATCTTCGGTAGTATTTTTCATCGTACTATTAGCACTTTATAAATTGGCCCCAAACAAAAGGATTTATCTAAAAGAAGCAATCTGGGGTGCAATATTCGCTACAATTGGGTGGGAGCTAGTTTCACTAGGTTTCTCCTATTATGTTAGTACGATTGGGAGTTATTCAGCAACTTATGGAAGTTTATGGACGGTTATTACCTTAATGATTTGGTTTTACCTTTCTGGAATTATTATTGTTACTGGTGGAGTAATTAATGCAATTCTACAGCACAGACGTGTCGGTAAAATGGAAACATAAACTTAAAGATGAGGCTGGGACATAAGTGGAAAACTGATTGATTTAGTACAAACCGTGAAAATAAACCGCATGAAATCAAGGTGTTTAAATTTGATTTCATGCGGTTTATTCATTTTTATAGGGTTTTGTCCCAGCCTCATCTTATTTTTTAAGGACAAAATTACTTTTATCTCAGAAGTCTTAATCCATTTAATATCACCAATATCGTACTTCCTTCATGACCAATTACTCCGAGAGGCAAATCAATTACCTGAAAAAGATTAGTTATTATTAAAAAGGTTATAACGCTTAATGAAAATACAACATTTTGTTTTACAACTTTATTCATTTTTTTGGAAAGATTGAATGCACCAGCGATTTTTGCTAAATCATTTTTCATTAAGACTATATCAGCAGTTTCTAATGCAACATCAGTTCCTTCTCCCATTGCAATGCCTACATTTGCAGTGGCGAGAGCAGGTGCATCATTGATTCCATCCCCAACCATGGCCACCTGTTTGTATTTCCTGCGTAGGTTCTTCAAGTGGTCCACTTTCTCTTCGGGTAGACAACCTGCTATAAAATCATCTATACCAGCTTCATTAGCAATTGCCCTTGCGGTGGTTTCATTATCACCAGTAAGCATTACTGTATAAATATTATGTTTTTTAAGTAGTTGGATAGCGTGTTTTGCATCTTTTCGAATGGTATCCTTCAATGCAATTAATGCAACTATTTCATCATTTTTTAGTACAAAAACTACTGTCTTTCCCTCGGAAGCTAGTTTATTTGCTATACCATTCTGAAATTCCATAGCCTCTCTATCACCAGCAAACCTCGTGTTTCCAATAACCCATGTATCATCACCTACCGAAGCACGGATACCATTTCCACTAATTGTAGTATGATTCGCAATATCAATCGAAAAAGATTCAATTCCTAATTTTTGTTTACTGTAACTTGTAAGTGCTTTTGCTAAGGGATGAAGTGATTCGTGCTCAATTGCACCAACTATTTCCATAATAGAATTGCTGTCTGTTCCCGGTTTGAAGTGAGTGTCTGTTACAACCGGTTTTCCATTTGATAATGTACCAGTTTTGTCAAATGCAATAGCTTTAACGTGACTCAGATTTTCAATATTAACGCCACCTTTGAAAAGCACGCCATTTTTTGCTCCTCTGGAAATTGCTGATAATGTCGCTGGCATAATTGAAGCAACAAGAGCGCAAGGGGAAGCAACTACAAGCAAAATCATTGCGCGATAAATGCTTTCAGTAAACGTCCATCCTAAAAGTAAATAGGGGAGAAACATCATTGCTACAACAGCAAGAAGGACCACCTTTACGTATGTTCCCTCAAACCTTTCAATAAAGAGTTGTGATGGTGACTTTTCATCCTGGGCAGAATGGACAAGATTAATTATTTTTTGGAATAGGGTTTGATCACTCGATTTTGTTATTTGTACATGAATGGTGCCATCAACTGCAACCGTCCCAGCAAAAACTTCATGACTTTCTTGTTTAGTAATAGGAACGGACTCACCAGTTATTGCACTTTCGTTAATGGAGGATAAACCTTTCTTGATCATACCGTCGGCTGGTATTCGCTCCCCGGCTTTAACTAAAATAAGGTCACCAACTCCAAGTTCCGACACAGCAACAACCTTTTCAGTTCCATTTTGTAAAAGAATTGCGGTTTCGGGTTGTAAATCCATTAAAGAAGAAATTTCTTTTTTGCTTTTATTAATTGTATACGTCTCAAGAGCACCGGATAATGCAAAAATAAAAATAAGAATAGCGCCTTCTGTCCAATAACCAATGGTTGCTGAACCTGCAGCCGCAAAAACCATCAGCATTTCAACATTCAATTCCTTATTTGCAATTGTTTCTTCTATCCCTTCCTTAGCCTTCGCATAACCGCCAATTACAAATGCCAAGAGATGGAGGAATACCCATGTTGGATGATTAATATTGTCAGAAATAAGCCAGGTAGTTAAGATGATAAACCCGCTCAAAACAGCTGCAATTAATTCTATGTGTTTGGAAAAAGAACTAAAACGTAACGATTTAAAAGGATTAGATACACTGCTATCATTTGTATCGCTTAGTATTTCTGATTTAGGTATCATCTTTGAACCTCCTAATTGATAATGATTTTTATTACTAATTAGAATAATTATTAATTAATACTAAATATTATTTTATCATTAAAGCTTATAAAGTCAAGTTTTTAATTTTAGTATGATACAGGGTATTTTTTTATATATAACAGTATTGATTAATATTGTTTGAGTCGAATAATGCTGTTATACTATTTATTATTAATTAATATAACAATAGAAGGAAGTGCTCAAATGTTAAAAAAAAGTTACTATTTAATAATTATAATCATTATTTCATCTGTCTTAGCTGGATGTGGTGACGGTTCATCAGGTGATTCTGAAGCCAAAGGAGATAACGTAAATGATAGTAAGTGGGCAGAAATACAAGAAACTGGGGAACTTGTAGTTGGAACATCAGGTACACTATTTGCCGCGTCGTATTATCCGAAAGGGTCGGACAAGTTAACAGGGTATGATGCAGAAGTGATTCGTGAAATTGCTAAGCGTTTAGAATTAAATGTAAAGTTTGAAATAATAGGAATCGATGGCTTATTAGCAGCGGTTAATAGTAATCGAATTGATGTTGCGATTAATGATATTGAAATTACAGATGAGCGAAAAAAGAAATTTTCCTTTTCCGAACCGTATAAATACTCATTTACTTCCATGATTGTTCGATCAGAAGATTTATCTGGTATTAAAACATTAGAGGATTTAAAAGGTAAAAAAGCTGGCGGTGGTGCTACAACGGTATTTAGTGATATTGCGCGTCACTTTGGAGCAGAAGTTAAAACATATAGTAACGTCGCAAATGATGTCTATTTACAGGATGTTGCTAATGGACGTACCGATACTGTAATAAATGATTATTATTTGCAAAAGTTAGCACTTAAAGCAATCACAAAGTTTGATATTAAAATTCATCCAGACCTTAAGTTTCACCCAACAGAACAAGGGATTGTCGTTCACAAAGATGCTAACAAGTTAATGAAGAAAATGAACGAAGCCTTACAGGAGATGCGTGAAGATGGAACATTAGCGAAACTTTCCAAGAAATTTTATGGTGGGGAAGATGTATCGAAAAAACCTGAGGCGCAAGTTCGTGAAATTGAAGGATTAGATTTGTAGGTGTATAAGAATGTTTCATATTGAATTTAATGATGTTAAACTGGGAAAAATTTTCGACACGGAATTAGCTTGGGATAACTTGCCTTTTTTGTTGGAAGGAATTCCGTTAACATTGATGATAGCGATACTAGGCATGGTTTCGGGTTTAGTAATCGGGTTATTTTTAGCGTTAGCGAGGGGTTCACAGTCAAAAATCTGGCGTTATCCAGCTAGAATGTATATTTCATTCATGCGCGGCACCCCGATTTTAGTATTCTTATTTATCCTTTATTTTGGAATGCCTTACATGGGAATCGAGTTATCAGCAGTGCTTGCAGCAACACTCGGATTTGGTTTAAATAGTGCAGCTTACATTGCAGAGATTAACCGTTCTGCACTAAACAGTATCGATCGAGGACAATGGGAATCAGCGAAGGCTCTAAATATTGGTTACTGGAAAACAATGCGAAAAGTTATTTTGCCACAAGCTACGCGCATTGCAATCCCGCCTTTAACGAATGTGTTTATGGACATTGTTAAAGCCACGTCACTTGCAGCTGTAATTACTGTGCCTGAAATTTTTCAAAAGGCACAAATAGTTGCTGGACGGTCATTTGACTCAATGACAATGTATATCACAATTGCGCTAATCTATTGGCCAATTTGTTTGGTTATTTCGTTTATGCAAGATCGGTTGGAGAAAAAGTATAGCAAATTTATCTAATACAAAGACACTCGTGATGAACGGGTGTCTTTGTTAGCAGTAAAGTAATGCTAATTTTCCACTAGCTTGCTGTTACAAGATTCTTTTTATAAATAGTAGCTGCGAGAACGAGCAGCAGCATAACTACGATTACATAAAAAAAGGAAATTCCTGGTACAAGTTCAATAAATAAACCACCTAAATAAGGGCCTGTAATGCTGCCGATACTAAAGGCTACTCCTGTCATAATATTTCCTGTTGGAAGTAATGAACGGGGCAGAATATCAGCCAAATACGAAATGCTCAGTGAAAAAAGTGAACCAACAAATGTACCAGCTAAAGTAAATAGGATAAATAATGCAAGTATAGATGATTCAAAAAACGTTACCAAAAAGAAGCAAATACTTCCTGCTGTTAGCACAGTGATAAGAATGTTGCGTCTGCCAAACCGATCACTTAGTATACCAAGTGGAAGCTGCGAAAGAACGCTGCCTGCAGCAAAGCAAGGTATGATTAGGGATAACATTTCTACACTGTGACCAATTCTTAATCCATAGATAGGGAAGATCCCATGTAGAGTAGCTTCCAGGAATCCATAGCCAAATGCGGGTAGCAATGCAACCCAGGCAATTTTTCCGGTTTGGATAAAGCGTTTAAAAGAACTTGATCCATGTCCGGTATTTACATCCTCTTCAGGCCATCTATTGCGAACAAATAACAGCATAGACCAGACGACCATGCTTAAAAGAGCCGATAATAGAAAAGGTAATGCTTCGTTGATAGCTAATAGCTGGGTCATCAACGGTCCGAGCGTAAATCCAACCCCAAAGAATAAACCATATAAAGCTATGTCTCTTCCCCTGGATTGGGGACTGCTTGTAGTTGTAATCCAAGTCTGGGTTCCGAAATGCAACATGTTGTCACCGATACCAATTAACATGCGAAGGATAAACCAAAACCACAGAGCATCCCATAAAGAAAACAACGCAAGAGATACGAATACAAGCATTCCTCCATATACGATAATAGGTTTAAATCCATATTTTCTCATGGGCTTTTCCAGAAATGGTGAGGCAATTAGCACACCTATGTATAACCCTGTAGCATGTAGTCCATTAACTGAGGATGCGACCCCATTCTGTTCTAAAATAATAGCAAGAAGTGGTAGAACCATTCCTTGTGAAAACCCGGAAATGGCAACAAGAGAAACCAAAATCCAGAATCTTGCTCTTGCTGAAGCCAAAATGGATCCCCCCTTTATACGTAACATTTCCTTATTAAATCTAATTGTATTAAAGAAAAAGGTCAAACAAGATGATCGATAGAAATCATAGGAAAGGTTACAATAATCATACAAAAGTAAACTAGGAGTTTTGTCTTTATAATTGGTTGGTTTTTAAAAGTTTGTTGTTTTAAACACAAAATCTATCAACTGTGAAGATTAATCAGCAACAAAAATAAAAATGAGCCTTATAATTAAATGGTTAGGAGAATGAAGAAAATGAACTTTTACTTGAAAGATAATAGTATGCAAGTTGATCTGGATTATGGAAATCTTAAGGTTTCAGGAAATGAAAGCTACGGCTATCGACCATTTCAGCTAATGGTGGCCTCCATTGTTGGTTGTAGTGGGTCAGTTTTTAGAAAGATCTTAGATAAGCAACGAATAGAAATAGAAGGTTTGAGCATTTCATCAGAAGTTGAACGAAACCCAGATGAAGCAGACCGAATAGAAAGGATCTCTTTGCATTATAGTGTTACAGGTTCCAATCTTAATAAAGAGAAATTATATAAGAATCTGGAATTATCAAGAAAAAACTGTTCAATGGTTCGTTCAGTTGAATCCAGTATCATTATTGACGAAACACTGGAAATAATCGACTCTAATTGATAAAAAGATTAAGGTATAATATTCGTGTGTCAGAAAAAACTAAGGGGAAATGAAAGGAATGTGACACATGAATAGAAAAGCAATATTTTGGACTGTAATTACCCTGATTAGTTTGTTAGTTGTTTTACCTGCATCTGCTTACAGCAAAGAAAATAAGCCTTCATCAAATGATGAATACAGTTTACCTAGTCACGTGCTTACAATTTCTAAGGAAAACAACTATAACAATTCAACAGAGGACCAGGAAATTGTTGAACCCAGTAAGGAAACGAAAAACTTTATAGAAGATCTCGATATCCCTGTTGAAAATCCTGATTTAATTAAAATGATTAATGAATCAAGTGTTAATCCAACCCCATTTTCCATAGGTTATCGCGGTATGATTTATTTAGGAAGATGGGCAATTAATTATAAATCAACGAAGACAACAGTCAATTGGGAATATCAGAAAATCAATACGAATGAACACAATAATTTTGGTGGTGAAGGCCCGCAAAAAATGCATTACGTGCAAAAAGAAGAGAAAAGTATTACAGGAGCATTGGTTAATAAAATTGCAAGTCCTGATGATGTAAAGAAAATGATCCTATTACATGCATCAAATGAAACCAAGTTACCGCTTTCCTATCGAACCATTATTGGAAAGGATACGCAAAAGGACAATGAATACTCAGTTCCTATGAATAAATACGCGATGCTAACGGCTTATGTACCCGCTGTTATTGACAAAGGTCAAATTACCTTTGGAGATGTATATATACAACTAAAGGGAAACAAAAAAAGAATTGTCGTGAAAAACATTACTAAACAGGGAATCGGAGCATGGATACCTATTCAAGACCATCTGGCATTTTCGTTCACCTTGAAATAGTCGATGATAGCCCTTTGAAACAGGGCTTTTTGTCTGCAAAAAAAAGGGTTGATTTTTCTGCTTTAATGCTTTATCATGATGAAGTGTTAAAAGAGCTTGAGGAGGAATCACGATGGAATGGGTTGTTGTAGTTTCAGTTTTAGTTATGACATTATTAAGTTTGTTACGTGTGAACGTGATTATTGCAATAATAATAGCAGCAATTACTGCTGGTTTGCTAGCAGGATTATCGTTAACTGAGTCAGTTGGTATGCTGGTTGGTGGTATGGGAGGCCAAGCAGAGACAGCACTTAGTTATATATTATTAGGTGCATTTGCTGTTGCAATTAGTTATACAGGTATTACAACGTTATTAGTAAATTATTTAATTAAAAAATTAACAGGAAAGAAAACAATGATGATGCTGGCAATAGCTGGTGTAGCATCATTATCTCAAAACGTAATTCCAGTGCATATTGCATTTATACCTATATTAATACCACCACTTTTAAAGCTGTTTGATGATATGAAATTAGATAGACGAGGAGTAGCTTCCGCTTTAACTTTCGGATTAAAAGCTCCATACATCATGATACCAGCAGGATTTGGTTTGATTTTTCACAAAACAATTAAAGAGAGTATGGAATCAAATGGTTTAAGTATTTCATTGGATCAGATAACTCTTTCAATGTTGATTCCTGGAATTGGCATGATCGTGGGATTACTTATTGCTGTTTTCATAACGTACCGCAAAGATCGCGTTTCAAAGCCTGGTGCAGGTGGTGGTGAAGTTGAAGAAGTTTCTACCGCTGCGCCAAAAGACGTAACCTTTAATAGAAAACACTTCTTAACACTAATTGCAATAGTGGCGGCAGTAGTAGTACAGCTAACTGTAGGCAATTTAATTCTGGGTGCACTAACAGGTTTAGTTCTGATGTTTCTATTTATTGTTGTACCCTTCCATAAGGGTGATAAAGTTATGACAGATGGTATTGCAATGATGGGTACAATTTCGTTTGTTATGCTGGTGTCTTCCGGCTTTGCAAATATATTACAAAAAACGGGTGCGGTTGATGTTCTAGTTGAAGTGTCTTCCGGAGTTTTTGGTGAAAATAATTAGGCGTTAATTGCATTTATCTTATTATTGGTAGGTTTAGTAGTTACAATGGGAATTGGTTCTTCTTTCGGTACAGTTCCAATACTAGCAGCACTATTTGTTCCAATCTGCGTATCGGTAGGGTTTTCACCAATTGCAACTGCAACATTAATTGGAACTGCTGGGGCACTTGGTGATGCAGGATCCCCAGCATCTGACAGTACACTTGGTCCTACATCTGGCTTGAATGCTGATGGCCGTCACCACCACATTTGGGATACTTGTGTGCCAACATTTATGCATTATAATATTCCATTATTCATATTTGGCTGGATCGGTGCAATGGTATTTTAGGTGTATAATCTATTCGTTAAAAGGAAAAGGTAAGAAAAAAGAAGGTGAGTTATGATGAAGAAATTAACCAAGTATCTCACGTTTACATTTCTTATCTTTTTCTTTGTTTATCCTCAAAGTGCTGATGCAGCAAATTACGGTTGGGGATATAAGAAAAACGCAAACCATGAAGTGCCTGAGATAGGTAAGTATAAGCAAATACTTGAGGAATATGGCGCTTATTATGTGGACGATTCTGGTGGCAAGGTTATCTACCTCACTTTTGACAATGGATATGAGGAAGGGTATACCGGTAAAGTTCTGGACGCATTAAAAGAAGAGAATGTTCCAGCCACTTTTTTTGTAACAGGTCATTATGTTAAAAGTAAACCAGATCTCATTAAAAGAATGGTAAAAGAAGGCCATATAATTGGTAACCATTCCTATCACCATCCTGACTTTACAGTTATATCGAAAAAGGCGATGAAAGAAGAGCTTGAGACACTTGAAGAAGCAGTAGCTAAAATTACTGCACAAGATGAGATGAAGTACCTTAGACCACCACGCGGTATGTTTAACGAGGATACGTTAAAGTGGTCAAAGGAGCTTGGCTACATTCATGTCTTTTGGTCGTTGGCCTTTACCGATTGGAATACGGATCAACAAAAGGGTGGATCATTTGCATTTGAGCAGGTGATGAAACAAATTCATCCAGGTGCGATTGTATTACTGCATACAGTTTCTGCGGACAATGCAGAAGCACTGCCCCGTATTATTAATGAATTGAAGGAAAAAGGATACACATTTAAAAGTTTGGATGATCTGGTTGTTAAGGACATGTTAACAGACTTTATTTATTAATTAGAAAAATACAAGGCTCAGGGCTTTTATGCCCTGAGCTTTAGCTTTGTGCTTGATACTCGATTAACCTAACCATTCTCTTACTAAATCAATTTGATTCCTTTTTTTCTAATGTATCCAGAAATTTTTCAAGTTCTTTAACATGCTTTGTTTTTAATACAATTCCTTTATCATCTGTAACAATATAAGTAGACGAACCTGTATATAATCCTAACAATTCATCCGTGTCTTTAACTTCACTAACGGAAGGTATAATATGAATACTTTGGAAAGAGAAATTTTCGATAAATCTAGGAATGGTGTAACTCTTGTTATCCTTATACTTGGGGTTATAAATGTAGAGACCATAATGACCTTCTTTAACTGTCATCTTCTCAACAATGTCTTTTTTTGAATATGGATTTACTGTTATTTTTGCTGTTTCATAGGCAGGCAGCTTTTCATGGTTTTCAAAAAGAGTTTCAATAGTAACAAGTTTCTTTTTATAGTCCCCTTGAATTTCAATAGTTACTTTTTGATTTTGTTTCAAATCACCAAAAGAATTGACATCCCCTTTTACTACGGTTTCTTTGTCGGCATGAACTAGAAATGCTTCGAAAAATTTACCGTTTTCGTCGTAATCTATTCTTTGCTTTTGTTCTTCTGTCAAGGTATCTCCAGCGTAGATGACAATTGTATTTTGATTATGGTTCACGCTATGTATTTTCCCTTTAATAGATACTGTTTCATTATGTGCGCACCCAGACAACAATATTGCTAAAACAATGATAAATTCAACATACATTTTCACAGCAAATCTCCTCACTATAGATCCTATTTAGAGTTTGTTAGAGACTACTAAAACAGTCTACCTGTATTTTTCCACGTATCTCTTGATTTTCACTCCCATCTTATCATAAATTATTGCCCTACCAAGAACCTTGAACATTATATGCGGATTAATTGGTATTAATTTAAAATTTTCATAACCTTTGCTATACTATAAATATATTCTTGCATTGGAGATGAACAATAATGAACAGAGAAGACTTATTAGCTCCCAAAGATTACAACATCATTATGGAAATGGAACGTTATGCAACTGACCCAACAAGAAAAGCCTTATTATGGCAAGATGAAGCTGGCAATAAGAAAGATATTACTTACAGTAAATTAATAAAAAATGTTAATAAAATTGGAAACGCTTTTTTGGAAAATGGTCTTAAACAAGGAGACAAGGTTTTAGTAATGATTCCTCGCGTGATTGAGGCATATGAAGTTTACCTTGCAGCATTAAAAACTGGCATCATCATTATCCCGAGCTCTGAAATGTTAAAGACAAAGGATTTACAGTACCGGGTTAGTCACGGAGAAGTCAATGGTGTTGTGAGTTATTTTCCATTCGTAGAACAATATAAAGAGATTAAGGAATACAATGACTTAAAGCGTTTTGTGGTAGGAGAACCTGTAGAGGACTGGCTCTACTTAGAAGACTTGATGAATGATTCATCCGATCAGTTAGACATCGCCAAAACAACTAGTGATGACATTGCTTTTTTGCCCTATACCTCTGGAACAACAGGAAATCCGAAAGGTGTAGTTCATACACATGGCTGGGGCTACGCACACCTAAAAACCGCATCTGAAAATTGGTTATGCATCAATGATGGCGACACGGTTTGGGCAACTGCTGGACCGGGATGGCAAAAGTGGATATGGAGCCCATTTCTATCTGTATTAGGGTCTGGAGCAACCGGTTTTGTTTATAATGGAAAGTTTAACCCAAAAACATATCTGCAGCTACTTAGTGACAATGACATCAATGTTCTTTGTTGTACGCCAACTGAATACCGTTTAATGGCAAAAGTGGACAATTTAGATGACTACCAATTACCTGCTTTGCATAGTGCAGTTTCTGCAGGGGAACCGTTGAACAGGGAAGTGATCGATACGTTCAATAAGTATTTTAATGTCACTGTTCGTGATGGTTATGGTCAGACGGAAAATACACTTTTACTTGGTGTAATGAAAGATATGGAAGTAAAACCGGGATCAATGGGTAAACCAACACCAGGTAATGAGATAGATATTATCGATGAAAATGGAGATCCAGTTGAGACAAATGAAATTGGAGATATAGCTGTTAAGTTGGATTGCCCTGCACTATTTAAGGAGTATTATAAAGATAGTGAGCGAACAAAAATGTCACACCGTGGAAATTACTATGTAACAGGCGATCAGGCCTATAAGGATAAAGATGGTTACTTCTGGTTTGAAGGACGCAGTGATGATATCATAATCAGCTCTGGTTATACAATTGGACCTTTTGAAGTAGAAGATGCTTTGGTCAAACATCCATATGTACAAGAATGTGCTGTAGTTGCGAGTCCAGATGAAATACGGGGAAACATCGTTAAGGCGTTTATTGTATTACAGGAGAACGTTGATCAGAGTAACCCTGATTTAGTAAAAGAACTACAGGATCACGTTAAAGAATTAACTGCACCATATAAGTATCCACGTAAAATTGAATTTATTGAAGAATTACCTAAGACAACCTCTGGGAAAATTCGGCGGATAGAGTTACGTCAAAAAGAAAAGCATAGTATCTGATAAATAGCTAAAAACAAAGGTTGGGGCCGGCATGGCTCCAACCTTTGTTTTTTTTTGCAGAAAGGTGATAGGTCAATTTTTCTAAAATAAAGTGAAACAAAACACTTGAAAGTCAAAATTGGTCAGAGTATAATGAAGTCAAAGGTCAAATATGGTCAAAGTCAAATTTGTCCTTATCCATTTTCAAGGAGGAATTACAATATGAATTGTCAACAATGTGGAGTTCGTCCGGCAGATATAAATGTAATGATGCAATTAAATAATGAAAAAGTTAAAATGCACCTATGCAATCAATGCTTCAAGGAGATACAAGGAAAGCTTATGAATTCTAATGGTTTCTTTTCAGGACCTGAGTTTAACCAAGAGCAGCAAGATGCTTTTAATGAGAAGTTTGCCAATGGTCAAGGTTCTGCAAATGTTGGAACCAAAACGCAACAAAAACAAGGTAATGGCCTATTGGATAACTTAGGGAAAAATCTTACAAATGCTGCCAGAGCTGGACTAATAGATCCAGTAATTGGACGGGATAATGAAGTAAAACGGGTAAGTGAAACATTAAATAGAAGAAATAAAAATAACCCAGTTCTAATTGGTGAGCCTGGTGTAGGTAAAACTGCAATAGCAGAAGGATTAGCGCTAAAAATAGTTGAAGGTAACGTTCCGACAAAGCTTATGAATAAAGAAATCTATTTGCTGGATGTTGCTTCACTAGTAGCAAACACTAGCATGCGCGGACAATTTGAAGAGCGTATGAAACAACTAATTCAAGAATTGCAGACGAGAAAAAATGTAATTCTGTTTGTAGATGAAATTCATTTATTAGTAGGAGCAGGCACAGCAGAAAGTTCACAGATGGATGCAGGAAATATCCTTAAGCCAGCGTTGGCACGTGGTGAATTGCAACTTATTGGCGCAACAACACTTAAGGAATACAGAAATATTGAAAAGGATGCTGCATTAGAACGCCGCTTCCAGCCAATTATTGTAAAAGAACCGTCAGAAGATGAAGCAATTCAAATTTTAACGGGCATTAAAGATCGCTACGAAAAGTTTCATGAAGTAAGCTATTCAGATGAGGCAATTCGTTCATTCGTTACACTATCTAAACGTTATATCCAGGATAGATTTTTACCTGACAAAGCTATTGATTTAATGGACGAAGTGGGAGCGCGTTTAAATTTAGCAAATACCGAAAAAGACACCACTGTACTCCAGCAACGTCTAGATGAAATAGTCCAGGAAAAAGAAAAGTGTGCAGATGCGGAAGACTATGAAAAAGCAGCAAACTTAAGATACCAGGAAATACAATTACAAAAGCAATTGGAAAAAGCAACTAATGAAGCGCAAATAACCGATGTAGAAATAGAAGACATTTTGTTAATTGTTGAAGAAAAAACCGGTATCCCCGTTACAAAATTACAAAAAGATCAACAGGAAAAAATGAAAAACATTGCAGAGAACTTAGGTAAAAATGTGATTGGGCAAGAGCAGGCTGTTGACAAAGTTGCAAAAGCTATTCGTCGTAGCCGTGCGGGTCTAAAATCGAAAGTTCGTCCAATCGGTTCATTCTTATTTGTTGGACCAACTGGTGTTGGTAAAACAGAGCTGACAAGAGCACTGGCAAATGAATTATTCGGTTCTCGTGATTCATTAATTCGCCTTGATATGAGTGAATACATGGAGAAACACGCCATCTCCAAAATTATTGGTTCACCTCCAGGTTATGTCGGCCATGAAGAGGCAGGACAACTAACAGAAAAAATACGTCGTAACCCATATTCCATTCTTCTACTGGATGAAATCGAAAAGGCACACCCAGACGTACAAAATATGTTCCTGCAAATCATGGAAGATGGTCATTTAACCGATTCACATGGGCGAACAGTCAGCTTTAAAGAAACGGTAATTATTATGACAAGTAATGCTGGAACAGGAGAAAAACAAGTTAATGTTGGTTTTAATGCAGAGCATGAAGCAGTAACGACACTCGAAAACTTAAGTGCATATTTTAAACCAGAATTCCTGAATCGCTTTGATTCCATCATTTCATTCAATGAGCTATCCGAAGATGATCTGATTAAGATTGTCGACCTAATGCTTATTGACCTTGAGCAAAATTTAGAAGAAAATCAACTGTCAATTGAAATCACTGACACTGCAAAGCGTGAATTAGTAAAATTAGGTTATGACAAACGGTTTGGCGCACGTCCACTACGGCGCGTGATTCAAGATAAAATTGAGGATCAGTTAACTGATTTAATACTAGAAGAAGAAACAGTAGAAAGTGTTAAAGTGGATTTAGTAAATGAACAGATAATAGTTTCAAAAGCATAAGATTAAAAAGCCGCTGACCAAGTGTCAGCGGCTTTTTAAGTAGGTGAGAAAGTATAAATTCTTTCTTACTGCATAAGTGCAACTGAAGCTTTCGCCATTAAGACTTGGCGATAAGCCAAGTTTTCTAAATTTGTAGGAAGTATTTTCTCTTTGCTGTTTCAAAAGAGTTCTTTTTCTAATAAATGTTACTCATAATTGGCAGGCAAAAGAGAGAAACTAAAAAAGTGCTGTCGGGATAACGGTTGATTTCCTCAACCCATTCCACAATACAATTACTACATAATTTTTTAGAAAGGATGTTGTTCATGAGAAGTCTAAGGTATTTAATTACATTTTCTCTTATTTTATTGCTTAATGGTCAACCCATTATTGCCTTTAGTAGTGAACAACAAACAATGGATGTACACTTCATTGACGTTGGACAGGGAGATAGTATTTTGATCCAAACTCCCTCTAATAAGACGATTCTGATTGATGGTGGAACACCAGATTCAGGTAATAAAATACTGGATTTGCTAGAAAAGAAACATATCCTTAGCATTGATTTGTTAGTGGTGACACATCCGGATATTGACCATATTGGTGGCCTGCCCAAGTTAATGAAATCCATCAATATCGATAAGATTCTCGACTCTGGTAAGCTTTATACTACGAAAACCTACCGCAGATATATTAATCAAATAGGCAAACAAAAAATACCTGTTGAAATTGCTAAAAAGAATCAAGTCATTAAATTGGATCCTGTGTTAGATATTAAGGTATTGAATACGTATGAGCCTTTTAAAAACAACAACGAATCATCTATTGCATTAAAAGTTACGTATAAAGAAATGGATTTCCTGTTTATGAGTGATGTTGAGAAAGAGCAGGAACAACAACTAGTAAAGAACGAGGATTTACAGGCGGAGTTTTTAAAAGTGGCACATCATGGTAGTCAAACAAGTACATCTATTGAATTTTTAGAAAAGGTCAGACCAAAAGTTGCCATAATCACATATAGTAAACAAAATGACTATGGGCACCCTGTAGGTCGGGTTATTCAAAACCTGTACAAAGTAAATTCTCTAATTTATTCCACTGCTGTATTTGGAACGATCACGATTTCAACAAATGGATTTGATTATTATCTCTGGACAGAAAAAAGTCCAATGAGTGGGATAGCTAAAGAGAGAAGCTGAAGGGTTCGGGAATCGCCGAGCTCTTTTTTTATCTGTTATACTTTTTATAATGGTTGTTAGGTCGATAGTATTAATCAGGGATTAGTGCAATACTGTACTTACTATCTTGGGGATTAATTCGCAAAATCACAATAGAGTAATAAAATGGCTGGGTACAGTTAATATGTACCCAGCCATTTCTAGTTTGCTAATTCTTTTGATTTGAATGTGTAAATGGATCCAGTAAGTAACAGAATTATCATCAAAATAGTTATCCCAGTACTACCAAGGAGGTCAACAGGAATTTCATTTTTTGCAAGCAATTGTTGGATGTGTCCTGAAAGGTTAGAAGGGCTCCACTCCAAGTATTGCGCAAATATTTTTGTGATAATTGACATGATCATTATAGTTAATATAGTCAAAAAGGCTACAAGACCTGGAGTTTTTACTAGTGAATTATAAAATATGGATAAGGTAACTACTAATGTTAACCAAAGTCCATAAAAAAGGATCACATAAAGAAGGCTAGAAAATGGCATCCCACCAAATAGTAGGTTGATGTAATACCAGCTAGCAAGCATTCCAAGTATAAACGATAACCAAACCAGTAATAAAAGTGACATCCATTTCGCTGTAATGTAGTTCTTATAGGATACAGGTTTTACTAATATTAGTTCTAAAACACCGCTTTTTCTTTCACTTGCTATAGATCCCATAGACATTAACACGATTATTAAGACACCGAGACTACTGAATTGGCTTAGGCTCATAAAGATAATGTCACTTGGATTGTATTCAGGTAAATTAATTACAGCGCCTTCAGGCATACCGCCGACAGCATCAATGATTTGTGGTAAATAATAGGTTGAAACAGGATCCATACAAGCAATTAGGATCATGACGAGAGGTACCCATATCCATTTAAAATTACGCCAGTTTTCCAGAGTTTCTTTTCTAAATAAAGTAATCCACTGCATTAGGAGCTCACCGCCTTCATAAACATTTCTTCTAGCGTCGTTCGGCTAATTGAAAAAGTAGATAATGGCCAATTATCTTTTGACACAGCCGCTAAAATTTCACTTCGGGCTGACGCGATATCACTGGAGACAACATGGATAATCTCTTTTTCAATATAGCATTCTTGAACAAATTTCAGACTTTCTATTTTTGATTTATAGGTTTTAGTTCCATTTGAAAATGTAAGTTCTATTTTAGATGTTTGGTATTTGGAACGAAGGAAATCCATCGAACCCTCTTCAACAATTTGTCCTTGATGCAAAAGTAACAGCTCATCACTAACTTTATCTGCATCACTCAGAATGTGAGTAGAAAAAAGAATCGTCATATCTGTTTTTAATTCTTCCATCAAGGTTAGAACCTCACGTCTACCGATTGGATCAAGTGATGAAACAGGTTCATCAAGTAATAAAAGTTTTGGTTTATGAATAATTGCTTGGGCAATCCCTAATCGTTGCTTCATACCACCTGAATATTTTCCGATTCGTTGATTCTTTGCATCTTCCAGGCCAACACGTGCTAGTAATGAATCTGCACGCTCCTCTGCTTCAGACGGTTTAATAAAGGCCAGTTTTGCAACGTAAACTAAAAATTCTTTTCCAGTCATCCAAGTATGGAAGGAAGGATACTGTGGGAGATAGCCGATATAATGCCGTATATCCTCCTTTGGCTTCATATTGTGAAAAGTAATTGAACCTGTACTTGGCTTCAGCAAACCCGACAGCGAACGTAATATTGTGGTTTTACCAGCTCCGTTTGGTCCAATTAAAGCAATACATTTTTGAGCTTCAAACTGAAAACTTACAGGTTTTACAGCAGGTTTTCCATCGTAATTTTTTGAAAGGTTTTCTACGGTAAGCAAGGACATTTAATGGGGTCTCCTTCCAAAGATAAAATATAGTATAGGACCAATAATATTTACAAATAAGATAACGAGTAACCATACCCATTTAGGACCATTTGTTTTGCTGATCCGGACTAGGTCAACTAATGCAACGGTAAGTAAGATTGCTTGAATAATAAGAATAGGTGCAATAACCGCCCAGTTTATTTCGTTTAACAATTCCTCCATAAATTCACTTCTTTCTTTGTGTTAACTGTTATATATATAGTATAACAAGAGGTTGAATTTGGCAATGTATTTTTATGTTTTGGGTTAGAAATTTTTGTTGATGATGAGTAGATAAGCTAGATTAAACAATCCACAACCTTATCCACATCCCTGAACAACTAATAACAACGTTTTTTGAATTTATCCACCTAATTCACAAGTTTTTTAAAAGTTACTAACATCAAACTATGCATAATTATTGTTGATTTAATGCTGCTTCTTAAATTATATCCACAATGAGTGCTTTAATGTGGATAACCATTATAAATTACTAAAGCTAGTCATAAAAAAAACAACCGATTTTTTAAGATCGATTGTTTTTGTGACTAAGCTGATCATAAACATTATTAGCACGTTTAAATTCTTTTTGATACAAAACCTCTTGTGTTTTGTTTAGGTAACCAATTGCATTCTTATTTTCAACTTTTGATTTGCCTTTTACCATAGAAAATCCCTCTTTTCTATTAGTATGATGGCTTATCAAGCGTTAAATTATACATAATTTAGGAAACCTCTTCCCCATCTTCCATAATAGTGGGGATAAGAAATTGCTGGTAAGACATATAATGGTCTTTTGAAATGATAAATAATTCATAAACATCGTTTTCAAAATTAATTGCTTGAAATACATCAGGATAAAGTTCATTAGCTAGAGATACATACGGAATCTTTAATATCGCTTTTAATGAACGCTGATTTGTCTTCCGTATTTTCATAAAGATTCCTCTTATATCATGCTGAAAAAATAGTTCCTCAAAAAACAGTTCTTTAGCCTGTTTGTTGTAACCTTTACCGAAATAAGGCTGCCCAATCCAGGTTGCCAAGAATCCATGTTGCTGTTGTATATCAAATAGATTTATAGTTCCAATAGGTTGGTGGAATTCATCTAGAATGGTTCTAGAAATTAATTCTCCTTGTTCTTCTGCTTCCATTGTTTGTTTTGTAACAAAGTAATATTCATCACTTGTTTCTGCTTTATGTCTCACATAAGGGAAAACCTCTGGGTGTAATAGCAAATCAAATAGTGCTGGTGCTTCGTGTAAATCACGTTTTTTAAGCATAAAAAATACCCTCCTTATAGTAAGGTGGGTAGCTCAAAAAAACATGGTGGCCCCACCCTCGAATTTTTATTTAGCGATCAACAAAAATTCGGGGTGGGAATCGAACCCACTAGGACCAGTAAACACTGGTGGCGCACCATTTGCCTTCCCTAGACAATTTATTTCTCATTACTGTTATTTTACACAGATTTAATTAAAATGTGAATCATTTTTTTAGTCAATTTGAGATTTTTTTTTGGGCTTTTTGTGAAGGTTAATTTCACGTAGTGCATCTTCCAAATGTGGATATGAAAATTGGTAATTTTGTTCCTCTAACTTTCCAGGTAAAACGTATTGCCCCTTTGTCATCAGTTCACTCATTTCTCCGATTGCTGTGCGAATTACTGGGGAAGGAGTCGTAAACCAATAAGGTCGTTTTAGTACTTTTGCCAGAACCTTCGTAAACTCCTTATTACGTTTTGGATTAGGTGCTGTGATGTTAACAGGACCTACCAAATGATTATTTCTGATACAAAAATTAATGGAATCCACCACATCTTCTACGTGCACCCATGACATCCATTGTTCCCCGCTGCCAATTTTACCGCCAGCGAATAATTTTATTGGTAAAGTCATGTAGGGCAATGCACCCTTTTCACCAAGGATCACACCAAAACGAGTGCAAACAGTGCGTATATGCAGTTCATCTGCAGCTTGCATTGCAGTTGTTTCCCAGGCAAGTGCAACACGTGCAAGAAAATCATCACCGTGTTCTGTAGTTTTTTCTGTGAAAATAATATCTTCACTTGTACCATAAAATCCAATTGCTGAGGCACTAATAAATACTTCTGGTTTCTTCTCCATCTGCTGCATCATTTCAACTGCATGCTGTGTAATTTCTGTTCTACTCTTCATAATGTTAGTCTTCTTGTCAGTGGTCCAGTATCCGAAAAGTGAGTCACCGGCAAGGTTCACTACAGCATGGATTGTTGGCAAATCCCTTACATAGTGTTGATAAGAAATATGTGTGATAAGTTCTGTGTTTTCATAGTTGTCAGGGTAGCGGGTTAGTATGTATACATGATGATTTTCATTTGTTAATTTTTCTGTTAAGCGTGAACCTACAAATCCAGTACCACCTGTGATCAATATATTCAATGCGAACAACTCCAATCAAGATATTTAGTGAAATTAATGAATACAAAATTGATTCTTTGCATAAGTTTTGTTGCTCTGTCACACTCGTAGTTGATACAAAATGCGAAATAACTGCTGTATCTAGTTTCTACCAAGCTTTACAAAATTGGTGCTGCTCCAGCGCTGCTTAAAAAACACTCGCTTTCAGTGGGGAACACTTCAGCCTCCTCGTAGCAAAAACCGCTCACTGCGGGGTCTTCAGACTGTTCCTTTTCCTAGGCCGCTGAAAAACTTAAATATGGTACAAAATGTGTCGATCTACCGTCGCATCTTCGAATATACTTCGCTTTCCGCGGGAGAGTGCCGAGCCTCCTCGGACTGCCGTCCTGCGGGGTCTCGTCGATCTCTTACTTCCCGCAGGAGTCTACGTATATTCAAGATGCTAAGTTGAGGTGGAAAGTTAAATTTTTAAAATCCACCGCTTTTTCAGTGGCCTCGTTCCTTTCCCACTGGGGTCTCGCATTTTTACGCAGCTTAGTTTAGCTTACTGTACAAGGTGAAAAACCCCGCGAAAACATAGGAATCCTAGTGAAGGCAGAATACGAAGACTCCTGCGGGAACAGCGCGAGTCCGCAGACCCCGGAAGAAGCGTTCTTTGCTTCTGAGGAGGCTGAGGCCGTGCCCGCGGAAAGCGAAGTATTCTGCCGGAACGGCGGCTAAAGAAACTTTCACTAGTTCGCATTTTATAGATATTGTGTCAAAAACAATTATCTTTTTGAAAACAGCTATAAATTAAAAGTGAAAGACCAGTCGCCTCCGCTTTTCTTTTGTCTAGCTGCGCAGGCTAGAGACTCGAGACATAGTCAATAGACGCTCCAAGCACGTAGCCCATGTGCTTTACGGTCTCTTGTCTATGCTTGTCGTCTCTGAGCAAGCCTGCTCCGCTTTTCTTTATTGTCTAGCTCGGCTCCTAGCGGCTAGCAAATAGATAGTTCTGATGAACGTACGTAAAGTTCGACGTACTTTTCACAGTCCTATCTATTTGTACGCCACTAACCACTCGCCTCCGCTTTTCTTTATTGTCTAGCTGCGCAGGCTAGAGACTCGAGACATAGTCAATAGACACTCCAAGCACGTAGCCCATGTGCTTTACGGTCTCTTGTCTATGCTTGTCGTCTCTGAGCAAGCCTGCTCCGCTTTTCTATTGTCTAGCTACGGCTCCTTGAAGCTGCCGTCATAAGCAATTAACACTTCGAACGCTTAAACCATGCGTTCTACGGTTTCTTGCTTATGCGTCTGCTTCAGAACAGTCGCCTTCGCTTTTCTTTATTGTCTAGCTGCGCAGGCTAGAGACTCGAGACATAGTCAATAGACACTCCAAGCACGTAGCCCATGTGCTTTACGGTCTCTTGTCTATGCTTGTCGTCTCTGAGCAAGCCTGCTCCGCTTTTCTTTATTATATGCAAGTTTTTGATTCTTACTGTGGTGATTGGTAAAAAAATTCATGTTATTATTAAAAAAAGGGGAGAGTACATTGAAAAAAATTACCCGAATCACCACGCAGAAAAAACGTAAGAATCGCTATAATATCTTTTTGGATGATGGCAACGACGAATACTATGGCTTTAGTGTTGATGAAGCCGTTCTAATTGAGTACAAGCTTCAAAAGAATCTTGAATTGGAAGATTCCATGATTGATGAATTAATCCAAAAAGATGATCTACATAAATCATATACCCTAACAATTAATTTCTTAAGCTACCGAATGCGAACAAAAAAAGAAATTCACGATTACTTAGTGAAAAAAGAAGTTGATGAGGAACATATTAAGCAAATAATGGATCGTCTCCTGACGGAAGGGTTGCTAGATGATCGTATGTTTGCTGATTCATTTGTTCGAACAAGAATCCAGACATCTATTAAAGGTCCAATGTTAGTAAAAAAAGAATTAATCGAAAAAGGTGTTTCAGTAACAATTGCCAGTGAGGCTATTAAGGAATATACCTTCGATGTACAAATGGAGAAAATAGAAAAATGGATAGATAAAAAGATGAATAAACAAGGAAGGGACTCTTTTAAAAAACAAGTACAACAGCTTCAAGTAACACTTATGCAAAAAGGTTTTGAACAGGATGTTATAAAAGAAGCGGTTTCAGGTCTTGGTGACGAAAAAGATGACGACGCGGAATGGACAGCCATCATTAGTCAGGGTGAAAAGTTGTTGCGTAAACACAAAACAAAGTCTTCAGGGTATGCGCTCCGTAACAAGGTGAAAGAGGGCTTGTATCGAAAAGGTTTTGGGATTGATTTAATTAATAAGTTTTTGGACAGGGACGAAGATGAGGACGAGTTCTAGAAAAGATGTTAAGAAAGGCAGTTACATACTCCCAGCATAGGGGAATTGTGACTGCCTTTCTTTAGCAGTAAAGAAAGTAAAAATATTTCTTTCTTCATAAGTGCAACTAAGACTTTCGCGATTAAGGCATGGAATAAGCCAAGTTTTCTATGAAATAAATATTTCGTTCCGTCCATCATCCTCACTAAAAATTTGTGCTGCAACAACTTCCGGGTCCTTTAGGGAGGATGTATCTTTCACATGTGAAGAGGAATCCCAAAAAGGGGTTTTCATTCCGCCCATATATACACCTGTTATAGTGAATGATTCGTTTTCCCATTCTTTTTGCAAGCTTTCTGTAAAACCTCTGATAGCGAATTTGCTGGCACAATAAATAGATTCGTTTGTTTTTCCTCTTAGTCCAGCAGTTGAAATGATTGTTAACATCCTTCCGCCGCTTTTTCTGATTAGTGGTAACGCGGATTGAACGGTTAATATTGTTCCTTTTACGTTGGTGTCCAAAGTAGATTCTATATTTTCAACCGTATACTCCTTTACTGCACCAAACACACCAATACCTGCATTGTTTATGAATACATCCAGTTTACCAATTTGTTGAAATGCAATACTGACAGAGGCGGGTTCTTTGACATCACATAAGACAATGAAGGCTTTGCCTCCAGCTTGAGTTATTTCATCTTGTACAATGTGTAGTTTTGTATCTGATCTACCTAATAAGAAAACAGTATATCCATTTTTTGCATATGTACATGCTAGAGACCGACCGAGTCCGCTTCCAGCACCTGTTATTGCTATGTTTGGCAAGGTGAAATCCTCCTAATATTTTTTAATATAGAGCTTTGATATGTTCATTGTCCTAAAGAATTGTTAAAATGTAAAATGAAAGTAAAGGAGGCGATAATAGTGGATATTCGATTTAGTGATTATTCGATAGAGCAATTACGAGAAGAAGTGGGGAAATTAAAAGAGAAAGCACTTAAAGCCGAACAAGTGGGAAATGTAAGTGAAGTTGCTATCAATGAACGTAAAATGCAGGTAGCGATGGCATATATGTTAAACCCTGAGGATTTTAAGGCTGAGGATACGCACCAAATTAAAGGTGACCCTGGGCATCGTTTTAAGATAAATTATATAAATGGTGTATTTGCCTGGGGACATAGGATAAATTTGCTAGATGAAACATACGAAAAAGAAGATGCAATCCCGATTTCAATGCTCGGTGATAAAATTAAATAACAGCGGAGCGACTAGTGGGTCGCCTCGCTGTTTTTAAATAGGATTATCCCCAACAAATAACTTACTTTGAAGCTTTTGTTCAGAAAATATCCAACCAGTATAGGAACTCATAATTCTCATGTTTTCACTTATTTGAACGACTGCAACAAAAGGGTAATGTCCTTTTGAACGGTATCTTAGATCAACAAATCTAACCTCGATATAATCATCGTATTCGTTTACTTCCCAACGGTAAACTGGAGAAAATGATAGGAATGCTGATACATTTTTATCTTTTTTAGCTAATTGAATCACTTTTGTATCAGGTAATGGGACCCTTTCATATTCATCAACGATTTTAATATGTCCATTTTCAGCTTTTCCAACGAAGAAATTATCTGTAGTTGTTATTGCCACTCTCCAAAAGTTTTGCTTCATGGTTGGCGATGTCGCAATTTTTTCTACGTCTGAAAAATGGTCATCGATCTTTTTAATGATTTCCCTTTTATCCATATACCGTTTAATATAATATAGGGTGATTACTGCATAGATTGTCAGCCACGTATATCCTGGATTAGCTCCGAGAATCCATGCAACAATACCTGCGATATGGAGGATAAAGATATAAGGGTCGAATGTGTTAATAAACCCATGGGCGACCCATTTATTAGTGAAAGGCCGATATGCTTGTGTACCGTAAGCATTAAAAATATCAACGAATACATGAATAATGACTGCTAGGAACGTCCAAAGCCACAAATGGAAAAAGTTAACTTGTGGAACAAATAAATGTATAATTCCTGCTAATAAAATGCCCCAAAAAATTACAGCTGGTATGGAATGGGTAATACCTCGATGGTGGCGGATATATACTGCATTATTTCTTAGTTTTAATATTGTATCAAAATCAGGTGCGTGTGAACCGATAATTGTTCCTACTAGAACCGCACTAAATAATGTAGGATCATTATGCACGGCTGGGTCAAGAGTTGCAAGTCCTCCAAGAGCAACCCCCATGACCACATGGGTGCCAGTATCCATAATTCGAGTTCCTCCTTAGAAGTTTGTGCCCGATTATCCAAAATTTAAGTTTTCCAAAATTAGTGTTAACAAAGGTTGTGTTTATATGAAAGATAATACGCCACTTATTGATATATCGCAATTCCAAAATGATTTAATCACATGGTATCAAGCTAATAAACGTGATCTACCCTGGCGTAAAGAGAAAAATGCATACAGAATTTGGGTTTCTGAAATAATGCTGCAGCAAACAAAGGTAGACACTGTTATTCCTTATTTTAACCAATTCATTGAAAAGTTTCCCACCATCCATGATTTGGCAACTGCAAACGAGCAGGATGTCCTAAAATCATGGGAGGGTCTAGGTTACTATTCCCGAGTTCGCAACTTACAAAACGCGATAAAAGAAGTAGTTGCGAGTTATGGTGGGGAAGTTCCTAAAAGTGCATCAGAGCTTGGATCGTTAAAAGGAGTAGGACCTTATACAAAAGGTGCGATTCTCTCTATTGCATATGATCAACCTGAACCAGCTGTCGACGGTAATGTAATGCGTGTCTTGTCACGTATACTAAAAGTTCAGGAAGACATCGCAAAACCCAGAACAAAAAAGATATTTGAAGACCATATTAGAAATATTATATCTCACACGGATCCTTCTTCATTTAATCAAGGTATGATGGAGCTTGGCGCGACGGTTTGCACACCCAAAAATCCTGCATGCATGTTATGCCCTGTTCAACAGCATTGCCAGGCTTTTGCTGAAGGAATAGAGAAGGAACTACCCATAAAATCCAAAGCTAAAAAACAAAAGACAATTCCTTACATTGTCTTATTAATTAAAAACAAACAAAATAGCTACTTAATTGAAAAGAGACCTAATGAAGGACTCTTGGCTAATCTATGGCAATTTCCAATGATTTCTTTATCTGAAATGGGATTTAATGAAATTCCAAACTACTTTGAAAAGGAATATGGTATTAAAGTACAATTGAACAGAGAAGTAGGAAAAGTGAAACACATTTTTTCCCATATCATCTGGCAGTTGGAGCTGCATGAAGCAACTTCAATCAATACACAAACAGCTGTCTCTGATGCACAGTTTGTAAACAAGGAAGAAATGGATTCTTATCCATTTTCAGTTTCTCACCAGAAAGTGATGCAGTATATTTAAAAAATGTATGCTCTACTCTATAATACTTTTTAATATATGTGATGTAACGGCATTTATACCGGTTTGTTAATTTGTACCAGTACATGCTAAAATTAACAGTTATTTTAAAAGCATAACATCTCCCAAATTGGTTAAATTAATTATTGCGGAGGTGATATAGATGGCTAACAAACAACAACCTAACAAATCTGCTGCAGGTACAAATGTTCAACAAGTAAGACAACAAAACCAAAAAGCAGCTCAAGGTCAAGGTCAACAAGGTCAACAAGGTCAAGGCCAGTTTGGAACAGAATTTGCATCTGAAACAAACGCACAAGAAGTAAGAAGAAAAAATCAACAAGCACAACAAAACAAACAAAATAAAAGTTAATACACCTACCCCGTTTTTTTCTGACTCAGAAAAAGAGCTTTCTTCTCCCAAGAAAGCTCTTTTTTTTGTTTTCAAAAAGAGACAAAATATGAGCGTGTGTCTTTATCTTTACTAGAGTTACCATTATAATGAAAAAAAAGGACGAGGAGATTTTTTAGCAGTAAAGAAAGTATAAAAACTTTTCTTTCTGCATAAGTGCAACTAAGGCTTTCGCCATTAAGGCTGACGACAAGCCTAGTTTTCTAAGAAAGGAAGATACCATGGTTGGTCCTGAGACAGGTTCTAAAACTCAAATTAAGAGCTACAAACATAACGGCCAACTACATCGTGTTTGGGAAAATTGCCTTGTTTTAAAGCGGACAGAAAATGTAGTTATTGGAGCAAACGATAAAACAAATGTGATTGAAAGTGACGGAAGAGTATGGGTCACAAGGGAGCCAGCTATTTGTTACTTTCACGCTAAATATTGGTTTAATATAATAGGTATGCTAAGAAATGACGGAATTCATTATTATTGTAATATTAGTTCTCCATTTGTATATGATGAGGAAGGTATAAAATATATTGATTATGATTTAGATGTTAAAGTATTTCCTGATATGACTTATAATTTATTGGATGAAGATGAGTATAAAGAACATAGAGAACAAATGGGGTATCCAGAAGTACTTGATCAAATCCTGCAAAAACAAATGAGTTACCTGCTAAGGTGGGTACACCAAAGAAAAGGTCCCTTCTCACCAGAATTCGTCGACCAATGGTACGAAAGATTCCTAACCTATAGGTGAAAAGAAAAGCGTAGGCGACTGGTCAGTGGCGTACAAATAGATAGGACTGTGAAAAGTACGTCGAACTTTACGTACGTTCATCAGGACTAACTATTTGCTAGCCGCTAGGAGCTGCAGCTAGACAGTAGAAAAGCGTAGGCGACTGGTCAGTGGCGTACAAATAGATAGGACTGTGAAAAGTACGTCGAACTTTACGTACGTTCATCAGGACTAACTATTTGCTAGCCGCTAGGAGCTGCAGCTAGACAAAGAAAAGCGTAGGCGACTGGTCCGGAATCTTTTCAACAACCTTGTTACAACTGTAGCAAGGATTTTTCTTGCCCCCACAAGAAAAAAACGAGAATACAGAAATAGATGAGGAAGATATAAAAATGAGCAGTATAAAGCAATATATGCAATTTGTTAAACCGTACCGAGGGAAGATAGTGTGGACCGTTCTCATAGGAATCGTAAAGTTTGCTATTCCTTTGTTAATGCCATTAATTTTAAAATATATTATTGACGATATTATTAATGAAAAAAATATGACGGACAGTGCCAAAACAAGTGAACTTCTATGGATTATGGGTGGAGCTTTTGTTATTTTTCTGATTTTACGTCCACCGGTTGAATATATTCGACAATATTTAGCGCAATGGGTAGGTAATAAAATCCTGTTTGACATAAGGGATAGACTGTTCGACCACATACAAAAACTGAGCTTGCGTTTTTACTCTCAGACAAAAACCGGGGAAATTATTTCCCGGGTAATAAATGATGTCGAACAAACAAAGAATTTTGTTCTAACTGGTTTAATGAATATATGGTTAGACATAATAACCATTTTAATTGCAATTTGTATTATGCTTACAATGGATGTAGGACTTACTTTGGTTTCTATTATTCTATTCCCTTTATTTGGTTTTTCCATCAAATACTTTTATGGGAGATTGCGACGTTTGACCCGTGATCGTTCCCAGGCCTTGGCTGAGGTTCAGGGACACCTCCATGAGCGAGTTCAAGGGGTTCCAGTTACGAGAAGCTTTGCACTTGAAGATTATGAACAAGGGCAATTTAATAAAAGAAATGAAAAATTCCTTGATAGTGCATTAAACCATACCAAGTGGAATGCTAAGACATTTGCAGTAACAAATACAATAACTGATTTAGCGCCATTGCTGGTGATTGCTTATGCCGGTTATCACGTTATAAATGGTGGGTTATCAGTAGGAACGATGGTTGCGTTCGTAGCTTATATGGAAAGAGTTTATAGTCCACTACGTCGTTTGATCAATTCATCAACTGTATTAACGCAATCAATCGCATCTATAGATCGAGTATTTGAGTTTTTAAATGAAAAATATGATATTGTCGATAAAAAAGACGCTAAGGCTATCTCTAATGTAAAGGGAAATGTAGACATCGAAAATATTTCCTTCCGATATAGTGATGATGAACCCGAAGTACTAAAAAATGTCTCTCTTAACGTGAATAGAGGTGAGACAATCGCTTTAGTTGGTATGAGTGGTGGAGGGAAATCCACATTAATCAGCCTCATTCCACGATTTTATGATGTTACCGAGGGTTCTATTAAGATAGATGGTACAGATATTCGTGATGTCAAAGCTCGTTCACTGCGGGATAACATCGGAATGGTTCTGCAGGACAACACATTATTTAGTGAATCAATTGCTATGAATATACGGATGGGGAATCCAGAAGCCACTGATGAAGAGGTTATCACCGCCGCTAAGGCTGCAAATGCACATGACTTCATCACGGAGTTAGTACATGGGTATGACACCCTAGTTGGTGAACGCGGAGTGAAATTATCTGGAGGACAAAAACAGCGTATTGCGATTGCGCGTGTATTCTTGAAAAATCCCCCGATATTAATATTTGATGAAGCTACATCAGCACTTGATTTGGAAAGTGAGCACACTATTCAAGAGGCATTAGAAAAGTTGGCTTCAGATAGAACAACATTTATAGTTGCTCACAGGTTAGCTACTATTACGCACGCAGATCGAATTGTCGTAGTTGTTGGTGGAGAAATCCAAGAAACCGGAACTCACCATGAATTAATGAGAAAACAAGGTAGCTATTACAATTTGTATCAGGTACAAAATCTAGATCAGCCAGAACTGGCTAAAGGATAATTTAGAAAACTCCTGTTGCAGTTGCAACAGGAGTTTTTTTGCAGGTAAGAAAGTATAAATCCTTTCTTACTGCATAAGTGCAACTAAGGCTTTCGCCATTAAGGCTTGGCGATAAGCCAAGTTTTCTAAATCACTTGTTTTCAGTCATTACTTTAAATGCATAGTCTACAGCCTCAATCGTGTTGTCTATATCATCTTCACTATGTTCCGTTGTTAAAAACCATGCTTCATACTTTGATGGAGCTAAATTAATACCTTGTTCTAGCATTAATCTGAAGAATTGAGCAAAAGCTTCACCATCACTTGCCTCTGCCTGATCATAATTGGTAATCGTACCTTCACCAAAATAAACAGTGAGTGCGCCGCACAAACGATTTAAGGAAATGGTGACGCCATGTTCGTTTGCCCTCTCTAAAATTCCTTTTTCAAGTTGAGCGCCAAGCTTATCCAAATTTTCATAAACGCCGTCCTGTTGTAATACTTCTAAACAGGCAATACCAGATGCCATCGACGCAGGATTACCAGCCATTGTACCAGCTTGATAAGCAGGGCCAAGTGGTGCTACCTGCTCCATAATATCGAGTCTGCCTCCGTATGCTCCAATTGGTAGGCCGCCACCCAGGATCTTACCCATGGCAGTCATGTCGGGCTCAATACCGTATATTTGCTGCGCACTACCATAGGTGAAGCGGAACGCAGTGATTACTTCATCGTAAATCACTAGTGCACCTGCATTATGTGTTATATCATTTACTGCCTGTAGAAATCCTTCATGTGGTTCTACAATACCGAAGTTGCCTACGATTGGTTCAACTAGTACAGCTGCGACTTCATCTCCCCATTTTTTAATTGCCTCTTCAAAAGCTCCGAGATCATTAAAAGGAACAGTGATTACGTCTGCCGCAACAGCTTTAGGAATTCCGGCAGAATCAGGTGTGCCGAGAGTAGCGGGACCTGAGCCCGCCTGAACCAGAACTGCGTCAAAATGGCCATGGTAGCAACCCGCGAACTTAATAACTTTTGTACGATCCGTATAGGCACGTGCAACTCTAATTGTTGTCATTACAGCTTCTGTACCTGAATTGGTGAACCTAACTTTTTCAAGTGATGGGATTGCGGCTTTAATCATTTTTGCAAACTTGTTTTCAAGCTTTGTCGGGGTTCCGTACAACACACCATTTGAAGCAGCATCAGAGATCGCTTTTGTAATATGGGGATGAGCATGACCAGTGATTATTGGTCCGTATGCGGCTAGATAATCAATGTATTTGTTCCCATCTACATCCCAAAAATATGCGCCTTTTGCACGCTCCATATATACCGGTGCCCCTCCACCAACAGCTTTATAGGCTCTGGATGGGGAGTTTACACCTCCAACTATGTGTTGTAAGGCTTCTTCATGTAATGCTTTGGATTTAGTATAAGATTTCATCTGTTATTCCTCCTGCAAATTAACTAACAAAAAAACTTTGGCATTTCCTGCTTGTGTTTATCCTAACTCAAATGCATAAGAAAATAAATGACATAGACGACTTGGACAAGACGTATTGTAATAAAAAGAAGGGGATAAGATGACAATAGTTTCATGGTTGTTGGTTAGCGGAGTTAGTATAACTATGGTAGGCAGTGTTGTCTACTTTATTAAAAGTGGCAATAATGAACGAAATTTTTCAATGGATATATTTTATACTTTACTTGTGGTTTACATTATTGTCATTCTTGGGTTTGCGCTTATTTACTTTGTTCTTTCCTTTCATAGGGTTGTCTTAGTAGAAGGTGGCGAGCTTAGGCAGGTTAGTGTGACGGGATCTCTAATGCACTCTGCTTATTTTAGTGGTGTTACTATGCTGACGATTGGATATGGTGACATTACACCAGTCGGATTTGGACGTTTAATCGCTTTAATCCAGGCATTAATTGGATATATTTTACCGACAGCATTTGTAATTCGAATTGTACAAAATAAGCAAGATGATTAGGGTAAATAAGAAACTATGCTATAGTAGAAATAATGAAATAACTCGTTTGGGGGACTTGGAATGACAGTTGAAACAGGAAAAATAGCACCAACATTTACACTGCCAAATCAAAAAGGTGAAAAGGTCAGTTTAACAGATTTTAAAGGAAAGCACGTTGTGTTGTATTTTTATCCAAAAGACATGACACCAGGCTGTACAACGGAGGCATGTGACTTTCGTGATAGCTATACAAGTTTCGAGGATCTTGACGCAGTAATAATAGGGGTTAGCCCAGATCCAGTCGATAGGCATCAACAGTTTATTGATAAACACGATCTACCTTTTTTATTACTTGCTGATGAAGAACATAAAGTTGCTGATGAATATGGCGTGTGGAAGCTAAAGAAAAACTTTGGCAAGGAATATTACGGTATTGAAAGGTCGACATTTATTATTGATAAAGATGGAAAACTACAAAAAGAATATCGTTAAGTAAGTGTTAAGGGTCATGTTGAAGATGCATTAACATTTATTCGTGAAAGTCTATAGTTAATGAAGGCAGTCCCCTTGTTTATAGCGGGCTGTCTTGTCATTTGACCAAGAATTAAAGTATAACTACATATACGCGTGTACGAGGAGGAAGCAAGTTGAACATTATTTTTTCAGCCAAAATAACAGCACCTCACCGAGACAAGTTGAAACAACTTTTTACAGACGAAACGTTTGTTTTTTGCGATAATATGGGGGCTGCAGAAGAGCACTTGGCTACAGCGGAAGTGCTTGTAACATACGGTGAAGATTTAACAGATGTAATGATTGAAAATGCAAAAAATCTGAAATGGATTATGGTAATATCTGCGGGATTAGATCAGATGCCATTTACTGCTATTAGTAAAAGGGATATTTTAGTAACAAATGCCAGAGGTATCCATAAGATTCCAATGGCGGAATATGCGATATCACACATTCTCCAGGTTTCTAAACAAACAAAACAACTGCTGGAAAACCAAAAAAATCAGAAGTGGGACCGTACTGTTCGTGCACAAGAGATAACAGGTAAAACAATGTTAGTGGTAGGTGCTGGAGCAATTGGACAAGAAGTTGCCCGTTTAGCAAAAGCATTTCGTATGCAAACGTATGGCGTATCCAGAAGTGGGGGAGAACTTGAGTTTTTTGATAAAAGTGTGAGACCACACGAAATGGAAACTCTGTTGCCGGAAGTGGACTTTATTATATCAGTCTTGCCAAATACACCTGAAACAAAGGGATTTTTTACAAAGGAGCATTTTGAATCCTTACCGAATCATGCTGTATTTCTAAACATGGGACGGGGTAGTGCTGTATCAGGTGAGGTTATCCTGGAAGCCATTCAATCCAAGGAGATTGCACACGCAATACTGGATGTGTTTGAAAAGGAACCACTGCCAGCTGAGCATCCGCTTTGGTTGGAAGAAAATATTACAATTACACCACATTTGTCTGGGCTGACACCTAATTATCAAATACGAGCATTAGAAATTTTTGAACAAAACCTTCATACTTATAGACAGAATGGAACAAACTTTATAAACAGGATTGATATTACAAGGGGGTATTAATGATGCGAATTTATACAAGATCTGGTGATAAGGGTAAAACCTCATTAATATATGGACAACGTGTATCGAAAAACGACTTACGTGTAGAGGCCTATGGGACATGTGATGAAGCAAACTCGATGATCGGTCTTGCGCTAAGTTTCCTGGAAAAGGAAGAGTGGGGAGAAAAGGAATCCTTCCTAAAAGTAATGCACCGTGTGCAAACAATACTCTTCCATGTTGGGGCAGAACTTGCTACACCAAGTGATAAAGAAGTGAAATGGAAATTAAAAGATGAATATATCCAGGAGCTGGAGAATCAAATTGACGAGTGGGACAAAGAACTAGCACCGTTAAAAAACTTTATCCTTCCATCTGGTCATTGCACGTCAAGTGCCCTGCATACTGCTCGTACTGTAACAAGAAGAGCAGAGCGAACTGCAGTTGGACTTGAAGATGAAATTACCAATCCGTTAGTGGTATCTTATCTGAATCGACTCTCTGACTTTCTATTTGTAGCAGCAAGGTACGTGAATCATAGCTTAGGGGGAGAAGAAATTCCTTTGCAAGCGGATGTATAGGTTCTATAAAATCGGTGAATAGATGCTAAGATAGATTTAATTGCATATACTTTTATTGACAGATGACCATTGTAGCAGGTACACTAATTATAGTAATTACAATGTAATAATAGTAGTAAATGCAATTAATTATAAATGAAAGTGAGGTGCATGACGATGTCTGAACAAAAACTACGTGAAGCTATTGGTACATTAAAAGAATCAGGCGTACGGATTACACCGCAACGTCATGCGGTTCTTGAATTTCTTCTTAATTCCATCATTCACCCAACAGCAGACGATATATATAAAGCACTTGAAGGAAGATTTCCTAATATGAGTGTAGCCACCGTATACAATAATCTACGCGTTTTAAAAGAAATTGGACTTGTTAGAGAGTTACCTTATGGAGATTCGTCCAGTAGGTTTGACTGCAACACATCTGACCACTATCACATTATTTGTGATTCCTGTGGTAAAATTGTTGATTTCCATTATCCACCACTGAACGAAGTTGAATCTCTAGCTGAACAGGTTACCGGATTTGACGTCAGTCATCATCGAATGGAAGTTTATGGTAAATGTGAATCTTGTCAAAAAGTTGGGACGCAAAAGCATTAGGCCAATGATAAAAACCCCTGCAACTTAATGTGCAGGGGTTTTTATTA
>NZ_JBMERP010000020.1:0-54163 GCF_049310925.1 Virgibacillus sp. DJP39
GGTCAGTAACTGAACTAGTTAATTGCTCGATTAAGTTTTTATCCTCTCCATACTCTTGTTTTAAGCGCTGTATTTCTTTATCGAATTCCCCTGACATTTGGGAAAGTCCTGTAATTAATTTTGCTACATCGAGCTTTGTTGCTTTTTCCCTATTTAATCGTTCTTCTGCTTGTTTAATGTTTTCATTCATCTTTACTTTCACCTTCGCCCATGTCTTCTCATTTTTTTTCATATCGTGCTTATATGCTGATCGCTTCACCATATAATCAGCAAATAGTAACTGATTTTCCGCAATAATACGTTCAAATATGTCGTCAATATCTCGGAGAAACTTTTCCCGAGAGGAGTATTTATGGAGAACGCGATTAATTTCTTCGTTTTTCTTATCTAATTGCTTACTATCATGAATTCCTTTTGCTCCCTGTAAAAAAGCACCTATTACCATCCTGATCACTCCTCTAGCAGGTCTTGGTCATCCCAAACATCGACATTCAAATAATCTACCAATACAATTACCATTCCACCGGGCGCACCAATTTTCAACACTTTTGATAACGACGTTAAAGCATGTGCTTTTGGAGCATTTTTCTCATACTGCTCCTTTTTGTCTTGATTTATCGCTTTCGCTGCTTTTTTTACACCTTTTGATAAGAGAATGCCTACCCCTAATATGGCCGCACCGTCAACTATGTCGGCGGTTACGGATGCACCCTCCACGATAACATCGACATTATCAAACAGTGCTTCTGTCCCTTCAATGACCTCCGCGAGATTGATTCCAACCACCGCGATTCCAATGTCGATGACCGCTGCACCCACACATACTTTGGACGTAATCGCCATGCCTTTTTGAAGGAAATGTAAGGAGTGGTCTAGTATCGGTAATTGCTTCCCCGATTTTTTGTACATATTCAAACAAAGGAACGTATTATAGGCAATTAACAATGGATTGTCATCCACAAAGCCTAATGCCATTCCGGTTGCAACCGCACCTTTATATGCCTTTTTATTCTTTTTCAAAAATGGCATTACTGCTGCTTGTCCACCAAGTTCGATAGCGTCAGCAGCATTTACCGTTAACCAGTCAATCGCAGTATCCATCTCCATTCCAGTTGCTTCATAAATAGCCTCTGAAAATGGCAGGGGTATACCTTGCGGTGAAGTAAAATCCTTCATCATATGATCAAACCAAAGCCCAATTCCTTCAATCCCGTCTATATGGTACGCTTCAATTGCACCTTCTAAATCATGACCATACTTTATTCGATGCCCCATTCCACTAACGGAGTCCATCATCGCATCTACTTCAGAACCGTTATGGCCAAGATCATGGAAATTTTCTGTTATGTCTATCAGCACATCTTTCAGCATATTGTTTCTCCTCTAACTAATATCTTTGTCCTATTAAAATACCACACTTTTGTACTAGTTAGTAGAATAAAATAAGACCGGTCCCCATACATCCAAAGGATTATTACATTTTATTCACTTGGAGCTGGATGAGTGGTGAACGTCTGTCATTCATTGATAAACTATTTATACTCAAAGACAAAAATTATGTCACGGATAGTACTTTTCATTGGCTGAAACTATGAATTTCATAAACACTCACTTACACATGAAGACAAATCAAATAATAAGAAGACAAATTAAAAACCACAAGGCTATTGTAACCTTGTGATTTTTGGTGTGGACAATATTCCACTGACCGATGGGAGCACATAATCCGGCTGCCACTCGGATGCTGCAACATCATCCTCCACAGTAATCCCCGTTAACACTAAAGCAGTTTTCATTCCAGCTTCCGCACCCATTCGGATATCAGTTTCCAGCCGGTCCCCAATCATGATACATTGTTCGGGATGAAGTTTGAGAATATTAATTGCAGCTTCAATAGTAAATACCGACGGCTTGCCGATTTGCACATCAATCTTCTTTCCAGTAACACCTTCTAATGCCCCAATCATCCCTGCACAATCCGGTACATCCCCAAACTCGACTGGACAGGTTCTGTCGGGGTTAGTGGCAATCGTTTTTGCTCCTCTTTTTACCGCCTGATAAGCGAAATTAAGGTGATCATAATGGAAGTTACGATCCCATGACAAAATAACAATATCTGTTTGTTCAGGTCGATCTGCCACTTCAAAACCCGCGAACGCAATCTCGTCCTTGATAATCTGCTCACCAATGACATATAGAGTTGCATTTGGATGATTTGTCTTTAAATAATTGATTAACGTAACTGTCGGATTAAGGATGTTATCTATCGTTACATCAATGTTGAAGCTCTTCAATTTCTCAACGTATTTACGTCTCGATTCGATTGTTTTATTTGTCAGAAACAAAATTTCCTTGCCTTCTTTTTTTAGACTGTTGATGACAGTATCTGCATCTTTAATTAACTGGTTTCCAAGATAAACTGTTCCATCTAAATCAAATATAAACCCCTTAATATCTTTCATATGGTCCTCCAGCGGATTAGAAAAAAATAATCCCTTGAGCCTGACGAAATAACCAATTTGATAATTGGATTTTCATTGCCCAAGGGATATCTCCTATTCTCTATCCTTGTATATTATTTTTTTATACTGGTTAATGTATTTCATAATACCATTGAAGAACAACATGTTATTTAGATGTCTCCTATATAGTAATTATGAAATTGTTATACACATCATTTCTTCTGCTAATTTAATCTTGCCAGTTAACTTCTCTTCATATGGCTCGTTGTCACTCAAATGGACAAGTACGATATCCTTTATGGCATTAAGTTCATACGCTTCTGTTAGTTGCGTCAGGCTCGTATGATTTGGAGCAGCATTTATAGCTGAGGTTGCTTCATGAATTAATACATCTATATGCTTATATGTCTGAATGCGTGAGTTGATTTCACTGTCACCTGAGTAAATGATAAGTTTGTTATCACACTTTATTTCAAGCCCAATTGTTGGTACAGAGTGAAGTGCTGGAAAACAGGACATCTGCATATTTTCGCAGGCTATCAGCTCCTGATTTTGGTTTCCGTTAAATGTTTCAATTACAATAGGAAAATTAATTGCCCACTTTTCAGCTTCCATCGTAACTAACCATTCATTCAACTTTGCTTCATTTCGATGATCACAATAGATGGTTAATAGCTTTACTCTATTTTCAAGCCACATTCCCCACAATAAGGATGGAAGCCCATAGATATGATCGATGTGAAAATGCGTAAATATAACGGCATCTAGTTCAACTAATTCAACACCTATCTGCTTAAGCTTCAAACTGGGATTTCCACTAACGTCTACTAAAACACTGTACCGATTATTAACAATACATAATGACGTGTTATCCCGGTTAGCTCCTGGATAAGCACTACCGGTCCCAAGAAAATGAATTTCCATTATACCACCACCTATTTAATCCCGGAGTGCATAAAGCTTGATACAAATTGCTTCTGGAAGATAAAAAATGCAATAAGCAACGGAAAAATAACCATTACCGTTCCAGCTGTTACCATTCCCCACTGTGCCCCTGTCTCATAAGATTGTGCAAACATTGCCAAACCAACAGTCAATGGGCGATTTGCATCCGAATTCGTGATGATCAATGGCCACATGAAGTTACTCCAATGATGGCTGATTGAAACCAGTGCAAACGCAATATACGTTGGTTTTGCTGCAGGAATATAGACATGCCATAGTGTCTGCCACCACTTACTGCCATCGATTTTAGAAGCCTCATCCAGATCATATGGCACCTGCTTAAAAGTTTGCCTTAACAAGAATACCCCAAACGCTGAAGCCCAATAAGGCAGCATTACAGCTAACTTTGTATCTACCAGACCCAGCTGACCCATAATCTGATAGTTAGGGAATAATAGAATTTCAGGCTGGATCATTAACTGTAGCAGAAACAGAATAAACAGGATATTTTTCCCTTTAAATTCCAGTCTAGCAAACGCATAGGCGGCAAGTGTAATGGTAAACATCTGGACAATTAGAATGCCAAATACGATGACAAATGTATTCCAGTAATAAGAAAGAAACGGAGCAGTATTCCATGCATCTATGTAATTCTGAAAGGTAGGATTTGATATCCAGAGCGGAAAGGAACCATCAATAACTTCATTTCCCTGGGAAAAAGAAGTTATAAAAACCCAAACTAATGGAATGAGGAAAATGATTCCCAGAATGACAATAAGGGTATAATTTGCTATCTTCAAAATAACTCCTCCTCTCTTAGTAATGAATCTTTTTATCTAAATATAAATAGTTAAAGGCAGTAACTCCAAGTAAAACTGTGATTAAAATTACAGTTAAAACTGCAGCTTTCCCGAGATCCCAGTTTGTAAATGCCACTTCATAAATATAGTAAAGCAATAAATTACTGGCATTATCAGGGCCACCCTTAGTCATAATATAGAGATGGTCCACATTTTTAAATGCATTTGTTATTGATACAATCATTACAAATAGCGTTGTCGGCATCAGTAGTGGGAACGTGATATGCCTAAACATTTGAAACGGTTTTGCCCCTTCAATTCTCGCAGCTTCATAGACATCATTTGGCAAGTTCTGTAAGCCCGCTAAATAAAATATCATAAAGAACCCTGAGTCTTTCCATATAATCATGAGTATCATCGCAATCATTACGGTGTTAGGATCTCCCAGCCAGTTAGGTCCGTTAACGCCAAACATATTGAGGAACTTTTCCAGTAATCCATACTGCGGGGTGTAAACAAATAGCCAGATATTCGCAACCGCTATTAATGGAATAACTGTTGGATAAAAAAATGAAGTCCTAAGCAAGGCACTGCCCTTCATTTTTTTGTTAAGCCAAATCGCCAGATACATTGCTAACAACAAACTTGTCGGTACAGTTCCGACTACAAATATAAGGTTGTTGACTATTACCTGTCTGAATACATCATCCGTAAAAACCTCTTTATATTGATCAACCCCTGAGAATTTCAGTCTTGTCATTGGTCCACTGTACAAACTTAAATGAATTGATTTAAGCATCGGGTAAAAAGTAAATAATGCTAGAAAGATAAAAGATGGCAGTAATAGAGAATAAGCAAATATATTCTGCCTGAAGCCTAAACTAAATCTCTTCTTGAACTTTCTCTTTGGATTACTCATTAGATTATAAAAACCTCCAATCCCTGGTTGTATAAAAGAGAGAGGCTCAATTATTGTAATCTGAGCTTCTCTTTATTAGTTTAGTGAATTTCATAAATGGTTAACTGCGCCTACTCCTGAAAAGGTTCGAGCACTTCTTCAGCTTCTTTTTGCGCTTTTGCCAATCCTTCTTCAACAGTACTGCCTCCTGTTAGAATAGACTGTATTGCATCATTAAAGATTTTTTGAACTTCCCCACTTTGATACGTAGCTAGTTCACTGTCGGCATGTTCCAGCTGTTCACGTGCCACAAGCGCTGGAGGGAACTCTTCCACATACTGCTTTAACTTATCAGTCTCGTAAGCTGATTTTCTTGTAGCAATATATCCTGTATCAATTGACCATTGAGCTACACGCTCAGGTTCTGTTAGAAACTTCATAAACTTGATAGCTGCTTCTTTATTTTTCTCTGGTACATCTTTGAATAAGTAAATGTTACCGCCACCAGTCGGTGATCCATATTGATTATTAGCTGGCAAGAAAGATACACCAAAGTCAAATTCAGCATTGTCTTTTACGTTTGTTAAGTTACCAGTAGTGTGGTACATCATCGCTGTTCTTTCACTCAGGAAATCAGATGGAACTGTTGCCCACTCGATGGTACCTTCAGGCATGATCTTGTGCTCTTGGCTAAGATCCAGCCAGTATTCCATAGATTCTTTAGCATATGGGGCATCAAAGTAAGTTTCTTTCCCATCTTCAGACATGATATTGTCCTCTGTCTGCAGCGCTAACGCCTGGAACATCCAGTATTGATAACCAGTACTTGGAATCTCAAGCCCCCACTGATCCTGACCACCATTAACTGTCAGCTTTTTACCATAATCCACAAGCTCTTCCCATGTTTCAGGAGGTGCTTCCGGATCAAGACCTGCCTCAGCAAAAGCATCTTTATTATAGTAAAGAACGATTGTACTTCTTTGGAAAGGAAGACTCCAAACCTTATCCCCTACCTTGGAATTTGCCATAAACGCATCATAGAAATCATCCAGGTAAGCTTCATCAAATAAAGGAGTCATCTCCTCAATTACATCATTCTCAAGTAATGTAAATAAATCAATCGAGAATAGCACAGCCAGTTCAGGAGGATTTCCACCTTGAACAGCAGCCATTACCTGCGTCATTGTTTCTGAGTAACTGCCTCCATACAATGCATTTACCTTAATATCTGGATTTTCACCCTCAAAGTCAGCAACCATATCATCCACCATGTTAGCGACATCTCCACCAACAGCAACAGGGAAATAAAAGTCTATCTCTGTAGTTTCCTCTTCAGATCCCACATCACTGCTGCAAGCTGCAAGAGTAAACACAGCCAGCAATACACTAAATAATGCTAATAACTTGACCTTCATGCCTATTCCTCCCTCGTAATAGAAAAATGTATAAAAATAACCCCATGAACAATAAAACGCACTACAAAAAGATGTAATACATTTTATTGATCACAGGGTTCTCCTCATCTCCACCCAAGACCAAAACGTGTGTCTCGTGCATTTCTATTTGATTATTACTAATAGTACAACAATTAAATTGGAATAGCAATACCTTTTTTGAAGGTGTTTTAAAAAATATAATTCAACTTAAGTAGGGGGATTGGGTTGTGTATAATTGGAAAAGAATTAAATGATGTGAGGATATTGCTGAAGCAAGCTCCTAATCTGAAATATTCATCTTGCTTGTGTCTAAAGAAAGACCTACACTCCTCTGTAAGTGTAGGTCTCTCCCTTATGATTCTTATCCCGCTATCATCCCATGCACCTTCTCAACTTCCTCATCCGGTACAAGCATATAATAGACACCATCAATCATCGTGCCGTTACCTTTCATCATATAACTAACAACATTTTGACGTACGTCTTTATAATTAAATAATAGGTTTTTCATATCATCAAAGTCCATATTAGTTGCCATGTTGTTACCTAATACATCTACCATAGTATCAATCTTGTTAACAGATGCAACACTTGCACCCTTATCAATGACAGCTTGTATAACTTTTCTTTGACGCTGTGTTCGGCCAAAGTCTCCAGCTGGGTCCGCGTAACGCATACGAACATATCCCATAGTTTTAGGTCCGTTTAGTGCAATCTCGCCTTTTTGATAATGGTAGCCTTTCTTATAAATACCATCATCATACCAATCAAGAGAGTTGTTTACTGTAATACCACCTACAGCTCCTACCATTTCTGATAAACCTTGCATATTCATTTCAACATAATAATCTAACTCTATTTTTAGTAGATTCTCGAGGGTTGCAATAGACATATCAATGCCACCAAATGCATAAGCATGATTAATTTTATCTTTAAAACCTTTTCCAACAATTTGAGTACGCGTATCTCTTGGTACACTAATCAACTGCATTTCATTATTCTTTGGATCTAAGGAAAGTACCATTAATGCATCTGATCGTCCCGTATCTCCTGGACGTTTATCAACACCTAACAACAAGATGTTAAGCGGCTTTTCTTTGTTAATTTTCTTCTTCGTCACTTCTGTATTTATGGTTGAAACGCTTTTATGGATTTTTTCATTCACTGTTTGCTTGGCATTGCTATAAATAGAAAATGCATAACCACCTACTCCAAGAAGTAGAACTAAAATTACTGCTAGACTAATCTTCAGGAATAGACGTTTTGGTTTCTTTCGTCTATCTGTTCTTTTTTGTTTCGTCATCTTTATACCTCAATTCAAATTTATACAAATCATTAAGTGAGTTAAATTTATTATAACAGAAAACACGACAATTTTTGTTAGTATCTAATGTTTTTGTCAGGATAAAAAGGTGTGTTACCTATACCAATTATTTAATTGCTTTTTCCTGTCTCATAATTTCAGGTAACTCATTGGTAAGCTTTTTCATAACTTCTTGTAACGATGCACCTTCATTAGCTTTCGTGTAAACACTAGACAATAGCGCTTTGAGTTGTTCTTCTTTCACATTCTTTACACTACCCATTTTAAACCTCCATATTACAGCTTAATAGAACTACTAGTTTTTTGATTTAAAAAATAATAGTAGTCATAATTATTCGAGCACAATTCTGTTTTTATGTCGTCTATAGGTTATGTGCTAATTAGTTGTCAAATACGTAAGTGTTTGAAAAATTAGTTCAATCTTATTCTGCCATTACACCAACCCTTTTTGGATTTCCACCTAATTTCCACCTAAAAAAAATAGCCCCAAAATAAATTGGGGCCAAAACTACTTACCTCAGGAATAGTGGAATTGAATGGGAGAAAAAGTTTCTTTAACCGTAGTCTTTTTGCTGCTAGAAAATCTGCAAACATTCCTTGCACAGGAAGAACGGATCCAAAGATAAAGCATCGATAAACCCCCTTTTAGGAATTTCCCGCTCTTGACTATACCAAGAATACTAGATCAAACAGCGGCCCGTTTTTCTTCTGTTCGGTTGGAGAAAGATTAATCGTTACTTTTAAATCTACTAATGGAAAGCCCATACTATGTAACGCAGCGGCAACACGCTCTTTCCTTTCCAAGCCTTTTAAACCAATACTAATTACCTTTGCTGACATTAATCCAGTACTCCAATACAGTGTCTTCTTGCTTTCTTTTCTAAGCGTTTGGCCAGCTATTATCCTTGTATTCTTAGAAGTAACCTCTCTCAACAGCTTATTTCTCTAGAAAGAGAAACAAGCTAGCAATGGATTGGTCATAGTATCGTTCAAACTGTCCACGCCAAGTTTCCTGGAGCGATAAACGATAATCAGGTGGCTCTCTTATAGCACGAGTGGATCATTTTCTTGTCCTAAGAAAGTCAAAAAGATGCCAAGACGGATCTAACCCGTCTCTCTTTCTTCAACCTTATTCATTAGAAAGCAAGAGAACCGTCCCTATGATTATTCCTCATTCACAAAAACCTATAACTTAACCCTCTCTCGATACTTCTCAATCAACTTCTCATTATGTTCATCCGCGCCATCAATATTACCGCTTAGAAATACAGGTGGCTCAAAGTTATTTTCAGCCATTACCGTAATCGATTCCGCAAATATTGCATTTAAAATGGTTGAGCCAATAACTGTTGAACTTGGTGAAAAATTTACTTTGACATCTTCATGCCTTAGCAATGCGTCTCCAACAGGAGCATGATTATCAATCACTAAATCAACTGCATCATATAAATGTTCTCCACTATGATGGCGTGATGGTTTGCTTGAAGAATATGCGTGTGATGTAATTCCAATCACGAATGCCCCCTTCTTTTTTGCAATATGCGCCACATCAACAGGAACCGGATTACGACCCGATGTGGAAATAACAAAAATCACATCCCCTTCACGAATATCCTGTTCTTCCATAAAAGAACTTGCATATTCGTTTTTACGCTCATATTCTGAGGAGCGGACGGCACCTTCATGAAGCATTAGTGGCTCATGTAAAATCGGATGAATTGGCACTAGACCACCGGCCCGATAATAAACCTCTTCTGTTAGTATATGTGAATGGCCACAGCCAAATAAATGGATGACACCGCCATCTTGAATTGCTTCTGCAACCTTTTGTGCAGTCTCATTCATTGCTTTATATTCTTCTTTTTCAACTACTTCTAACAATGCATGGATTTTTTGCATGTACTGATTAATCATTTATTTCCCCTCCGAAACGTGTAGTATTTCTTCAACCTTGCTTGGAATTGTTTTGCCGGTCTGTTTGTCGATAGTAGATCCAAATATATGTGGCATAAAGAATTCAATATCGATTCCCCTGATCCCATTAAAAATTTGACCGATGTTACTCGCATCTATTCCCCCTGCTGGTTCAATACCCCGAATTCCCTTATCAGCAGCTGTTTTCGTTAAATAAATGAGTTCATCCAAATGTTGCGCACCTTTTACAGGCATCATCTTAATACTTTCTATGCCGACTGCTACCGCAACTTCGATGAACTCCTCAACACTCATAATTAATCCAGAAGAAAGTTGTATCTTCCCTACTTGTCCTGTTGGTTTCACGAGTGCATTTACCAATTGATTTGACACATCATGTCCATCTAAAAATCCCTTTGTATAGGATGACGTTTCGAATGGTTGGTTTAAATGGCCAGGCTGAGCTGCAGCACCTATTTCCAAAACCCGCTTCCAATTAGCTGTATTACCGCCACCACCAAGACCAACACTAACCACCTCAGCTACTCGTTTTAACTCGTGAACCTTATCAACAGCACTATCAATTGTGTAGAATTGATCGGAGACAATACCGGGGACAACATATCCCCTACCTGCCTCCATAATATCCGAAGCATTTTCTTTGTCACTCGCTAAAAAATTAAACAAAAATTTATCGTATAGCTTACGTTTCATATCAATTTTCACCATTCCTTCACAGCTTTGTTACCCCATAACAAGCTTAACCATGTTCTCTAGCGCGATATCGATGACGTACTTTCCTTTTTCTTTTGTAGCTAGTTTTGCATCACCCAGCACTGCTGATTCTGTAAACTCTTCCCACGGTGTAGGTGTGACATCTGCATGGGCCGGTATCGTTGGGATATCAGTAATTGCTTTATCCATATCCACATACTCTGGTGCTAAATAGAGCATATAGGACGTCTCAATTTCACACGCATGAAAATAGGTACCATGTGCAGAGTCAGTTTCACGAATCTTTGCAACAGCTTTGTTCATCCCCGGATAAAAAAGGTAGAGAACCTTCATTTCAGGACAGGACTCGTACAGTACGCGAGCTGCTTCTTTTAACGCAGTACCGTTCCCCAAATGTCCATTCACCATCGCAAATGTCCTAAATCCCTGTTTGAAAAGACTTTCCCCAATATCAACAATAAAACGAATTAGGGATTCGTTACTAATAGTGATACTTCCAGGAAAGTTACGTAGGCTCCACACTTGTCCATATGGTAAAGTTGGAAGGAGCAAGCCGTTAACACGATCTGCTAGTTTTTCTGAAAGTCGTTCTGCCAATAGATTATCGGTACCCAGGGGTAAATGGGGGCCGTGTGCCTCAACTGCTCCAATTGGTAGAATTGCTATTTTTGAGTTATTAATTTGTTCCTTTATATCATACGAGTTTTGATATTGCATTTGCATTTCCTATCACCATCCATTTTCACCTTTACTTACTGTTATTTCTTAAACATAAAACATCTCGCAGGATTATCAATGAAAAATTTATTTACCAAATTCTCTCCATCAAACCCATTTGCATTTGCTTCCTCAATAAAACGCGGAACCCATTTGCCGATTATATTTTCCAAACCTAAACCAAAGTCATAGTGCTTATAATACGATTTTCGCGCAGTATCTCCACTTACTAGTATTTGATCTTCGTAACCTTTTTTGACAAGCTCCAATATACAATGAATTCGAGTACTTTCCGGAGCGTATTTTATCTTTGATATGCCATCAAAACAGAGAAACGCACCTGTTTCCGCCATTTTTTGATGGTAAAAAGGATCCGGATTCCGATCCATGTGACCAAAACTGATATGTTCAAGGTTTACCCCTTCACTTTTCAAAAGTTCTATTTGTTCAAGTCCCATTGTTCCTGCTTCTGTATGCGAATGCATCGGAGCTTTCGTTTCGTGGTATGCTCTCGCAACTGCGCGTAATGTTTTTTCCTCAAGAGGGGTTATTCGATTGTATCCCGTGCCGAACTTAACTTGTCCACCGCGCACATCTGTACCTTGTAATCCCTCCTCAATTTCTTCGACAACAAAATCAGCTAATTCGTTAATCGTTTTTGTTTCGATCCACTCATGAAACGTACTGAAGTTGCCTACTACATTCTTCACTCCATCTGGAATAGGCGCATTCCATAAAAAGCTTTTATTAAATCCTGCAGTCCCAACAATTGTAACCCCAGTCTCCTCAGCTATTTGCCTTACTGCATCCACATCCCGGCCATAGTCAACTGCTGTAGCATCGACAATAGTCTGACCACCGAGATTCTTAAAGTCAAGTACGTCAAGCTTTGACTTTTCCTTGTCATCAAGTAACAAATCATCTGCTTCATGCTCCACCCAGTATGGTGGTCTGCACACAATATGCTCGTGTGAATAAGTAAAACCTAATTTACCTGGTTCTATATCTCCATGAAAAGTTCGAATAAAGCTCATTTAGAAACACTCCCTTTAAAATGCAAAAGGAAAGAAAGTAGGCTCTCTTTCCTTTTGATATGGTTGTTTATAAGAATAACTGTGCTAAAAAGCGGACAATTGGTCCTAGTATAAACATATCCGAATCCGCAGCCCACATTGCAGTATCTGGAATGGTATCGGAAAGAAGGAATTTAACTGTAACAAACTGCCCCCAGGCCACAACAGTAGCTGTAATAAATCCACCTAGTAAAGCACCACGCACACCACCAGTAACGTTTCCGAATACACCAGCAGTTGCAGAATGGAAGAACAATACAATCATCGTCGGTACAAAGACATATCCGACTGTATTACCTAAAACAACTAACCACAATAAAGCTCCGACAAAAGATCCTAGGAAACCAAGAATCACTGCATTTGGTGCGAACGGAAAAACAATTGGACTATCCAAAGCAGGTTTTGCACCAGGAACTATTTTTGTTGCTATCCCTTTGAAAGCAGGAACCATTTCACCTATGAACATGCGTACACCCATGAGCACAACTGCAATACCTGCAGTAAAGGTAAACGATTGAATAATAGCGTATATAATAAAGTTTTGATCACCAGCCATGGCAACTAATTCCTGCGCACCAGGCGTATCCTTGAAGGAAATGATGATTGCTCCAACTAAGAATAGTGATCCCATTGTTAAAGCAGTAATTACGTTGGAGTCTCTTAAAAATTCCAAGCCCTTTGGTAATTTTATTTTTTCCGAATCATTTTCTTTATTTCCCAGTAGCTTACCAGCAAGTGCCCCCAGTAACGCCACAGAAGCGGACGTATGTCCGAGTGCAATATTGTCGTTACCAGTGATTTTACGCATTAATGGTTGAGTAGCTGCTGGTTGAAGCGTCCAGTATACCCCCATAATAACTGCTAAGAATATCACTAGCTTTCCGAATGAAACATCCCCTGCTGCTTGAACCGCAATACCTGCAAAAATCGTGGTGGTCCAAAACATCATATGACCTGTTAAATAAATATATTTAAAACGTGTAAATCTGGCTAGCACAACGTTGATGACAAAACCAAGTGTCATTGCTAACGCGACTGCACTACCAAAGTTAGCATTAAAAGCCTCTTGCCCCATAAAGTCGCCCAGCGGTTCCGCCGAAAGATTAAAGACTTCCTTCCATAATGGTTCAAATACCGTTAAAGCGTTTACGATTACGCCTGCACCGGCACCAATAATTAAGAACCCGATAATTGTCTTGAACGTTCCGCTGATCGTTTGACTAGCTGTCTTTTTCTGCAATAGTAGACCTAAAAGTACAATAAAACCTAATAAAATAGCTGCTTGGCCAAATATATTCGTAGCAATCCAAAAAATAACATCCATTTCCTCTGCCCCCTATAGATTTATTACAACCTAATCTTTTTGTATAATATTTTCATCAACTACTTTATTAATCTCTTCCATATCAAAGTAGTTATTAACAATAATGACTTTAGCGTTGTGTCCCACTAAGCTTTCTGCTAGTTCATTACTCGTAATAATAAAATCTCCCTCCATACTTGAAGCAGTAGAAACATCGGTATGTTCGACATCTGCTCGGATATTTCTTTCTCCAAGTACCTGTTCTACATTCATTCTTAAAATTAAACTTGTTCCCTGCCCTAATCCACAAACTGTTAAAATCTTAATCATCTTTATCGCTCCCTTTCTATTAGTTGTTGTACCGTTTCGTAGCTTGATGCATGAACTAAAGCCTCTATATTAGCTGGATCATTTAATAGACTAGTTAACTTTTTTAATAGAGTTAAATGTTCATCACTTGATGACGCCCCAAGTCCAAATATTAGTTGGACAGGATCATTAGAGGCATGGCCAAATACCACCGGCTTCTTTAGTTGTACAAAGGATACAGATGCTTCTTTCACCCCATCCTCAGGTCTTGCATGAGGAATTGCAATTTTTGGAGCAAGAACGAAATATGGTCCATTTTCGTTATAAGCTTTTACCATCGCCTCAATATACGACTGCTCCACAAGATCTTCGGTAAATAGTAGTCTTCCCGCTTCTTCAATTGCTTCCTGAGCATTGTTTACTTCTGCTCCCAGTTTAATCAAACTTTTATCCAAAAACTTCATTCCACTCAACCCCTATCTATTTGCGCCATACTATTCGTCTGAATGTATACGTATTAAATTTGTAATTTGTTCTCTTGTTGTTGCTTGTAACATTTCATCTTTATACGATTGGTTAGAAAATAACCTAGTAAGTTGAGCCAATGCCTTTAGATGTTGTTCATTATCCTTTGGTGCTAGTACAATAAAAATTTGTACAACTTTGCCCATCACATCTACCGGTTCTTCTAAGTGCAGCATGCTCATTCCTGTTTTATTTACACCATCATCCCCAGTCGCATGTGGGAGGGCGATTAAATTGGAAATAACCATGTATGGCCCATTTTCTTTTACAATATCAATCATTTTACATACATACTTCCCCTGAATGGAGCCCCCGGTTAATAATGGTTGTGCTGCAGTTCTAATTGCTGTTTCCCAATTCCCTATTCGTTTTTGGAAAACAATTTTATCCGCTGCCAACAAGTCACTTAAGCTTGGTTTCAACATTTCATTCTCCACGGTTAATGGTGCATGAAAATACTGATGCAGTTCTTGTCGTAAGTTCTCTTCCTCTTTGATAGTGGCATAACGTTCAATCATGCCCATAACAGTATCCACGGAATAATTTTGGGAAGTGGATGACCTTCGGAAAAGACTGTTAACCTTTTTTAGTAGCTGTTCCTTTTCCGCATTATTCAACACAGGACTTACTACAAAAATCGGAATCCCTCTGTCTGAAAGTGGGATGGTAGAAACAATAAAGTCGACTGACAAATTCATTTTTTCATATTCCCGTAATGATTTAACCCCTACAACATCTACATCAGAGAATAACCCTTTCATCTGACTTTCTAAAAGGCGTGATGTACCTAAACCATTCGTACAAACAATTAACATCTGCTTTCGTTGTGACTCAATCACCACACCCTCATTTCGCAGCCAACCCCCAAAATGCATAGCAATAAATGCAAGTTCATTTTCCGGAACGGTTAACCCAATTACATCTTCTAGATGATGAATCACTTTTTTGGTCAGATGGAACACTTCTGGGTAGTTACGTTTTACGGAATCAAGCAAAGCATTTTCAATACTAATACCATATTTAATCCGATAATACGCTGGCTTTATATGAAGTAAAATATTCTTGTACATTAGCTCAGGGTCAGGGAACGCTACAGCCGCATAAATTTGAAAATCGTGTATCATTTTCTTCACAACAAGTTGAAGCGATTTCAACTCTCTATTTTGAAACTGTAAACTTAAATTTTGATTCACCTTAGAACTAAGCAAATACTCAGCAAAATAACATATTTCGTCAACTGTTATTTTAATATGAATCTCATTTTCAAGCTCAATGCCTAGGCTCCTCGCTCCCTGGTACTCACTAGTTGCACGTAAAACCTCTTTCTCATCTGGATCTATTTTCACAAATTGGTTTTGCTTTATACGATTTAGGAATAAATAAAACCAAATAACAAGCGTATCCAGAACATTATCCGTAAACTCAAGTTTCTCTTGTGTTTCATATTCTCGAATAAGCTGATTTAGTAAACGCAGTTCCTTCGATTTAAAAATAGCGTAAATGGAACTTCTCTCACTTTCAAGACCCTCTTCCAAACCAGCCACCAAACCATACCAGCCATTCTCAGGAATAACTAAAGCCACGTAATCGATAAGGGCACGTCTGATATCGCTTTCATTTCCTGTAACAATATACCCCTGCTTCCTTTCAGAGGATAAGGTTATCTGGCAATCATTTAATTCATCTTTCAATTTCTTAATATCTTCCAACGCAGTATTCCTACTTACCCGGCATAGATCTATGATGTCACTAAGAAAGAATGACTTCGCTTGGATCGTAAGGTATAGATAAATCCATGCTTTGCGTTCCGCTGGCGAGAATTCATAGTATGGGATATTAGATGGCCGAATCTTAGTCAAGGTTTGTTGTTTTGCATCCTGTTCTATATAGAGACCTTTTGAATGAACCTGTTTTATTTCAGAAAAGTCATGTTCTGAAAGCCAACTATTGATTTTATCAAGTTCATTATAGATGGTACGTCTTGATACATTAAATACGCCCGCAAGATCCTGAACAGAAATGTACGAATCTGATTCTGCAAGTTTAGTTAAAATTGCAATACTGCGTTGATCCATCCTCATCACCCTTACTATCTAGAAAGCTAAAAATAGCTTGCCCTTAGTTATAATATATTAAAGATACAACCACTATAAAAGACCAAATAAGCCACATGGGCATTTGCAAAACTGGACTGTTTAAAATGATGAAAAAACCAGACCTTGCACTTGACTTTGCAAAGGTCTTATCGCAACAGCTGTCAGTAGGTTATAAATAAGTTTCACGACAATGCTATATCGTTTGAGGTTAACAGGATAAAGGCCTAATTTCCCAATTCTTTAACTCATTTTCAACATGCTGATGGGCATGATTGTTACCTGTATTGCGCATTCGATATGTAATTCTCTCTTCTGACCTTCTGCATCAACTCTATCATAGTCTACACGGTACGTTATACCCGAGCTTTGTTGCGTTTCCAGAATAACAATTCCTTTACCTGAACACGCGGGTGAACTATCCCATTCACCATCATCCATCAGTTCGGCACGAAGACTCTATTCCTATAGTTGAAGAACATACGAAATTGGTTACAATTTTTTCTCCAGATAGAGCTGCATTGGACAAACTTGTGAATTTGGGAATAGATTCAGCAGAGCACATAAGTGAACGTGATGGTGGTTATGAGATTGATGCTATTGTAACTCCCTCAGACTTAAAATTAATTAAAGCGCATGGATTAAGCACGGAAACCATTACTACCAAAGAGGAAATTTTAACTATCCATTGGGATATGAATAAGGATAATTTTGTAGATGGAAGGCACTATGAAATATTTCATCAAGAAATTAAGCGTATTAAAGATGATGAAAGAAATGAAATTTTTATCAAACATCATAATGAAAACTATAATAAACAATTTCCATTCTGGGTTGTTGTGGAGCTAATGTCTTTTGGATGTTTATCGAGGGGTTTGGACCATATTTCTCAGAATAAAAATACCCAAGGTGCGTCCTAATTGAAACCCTAATATTCTCTAAGAAATATAGCAATAGACCTCTTAACTCTGCATCAAAATTGTAAATCTGCATGACTTGTTCTAAAGTAACATTTTTATAAAATTCATCATTTTTTCTAAATGTTAAAGTATAAGTATAACCACTTAATCTATAATAATTAGCGTGAGATAAGACCCTATATGCATAGGATCTATCGTCGACTGTTAATCCTCTGTCTATTAATATATCTATCTGTTCATTAAAATAGATTTAAAAGGCTTACTGGGAGGTAATAGGCACCAGATCTTAATTAGAGGGATGTATCAGGAGGTGACGATTGCTCACAACTTAGGGGATAGTACTAAATAATATCTTGGTAATTTTGTCCGCCATGCGGAACACGCATGACAATAACCTGTTTTTCTACTTTTCTAACTAGATATAATGCAATGTAATTTTCAACGATGAGCTTACGGTAACCTTTATCTTTTAATATTTCATCCGTAACCAAACTGCACGAAAACGGGAAGTCCTTTAGCCTCATAATACTTGTTTCAATCTTTTCCATAATTGTCAGCTGCACCTTCATTGTAAAGCCCATGAGAGATACAGCTATAAATATCATCTAAATCTTCAAATGCTTTTGGTGTAATTTTAATCGCGAATTTATTACTTTCCATGTTTTTTCTTTAGAACCTTAAAGACCTCTTCTCCATTTAAAAGTTTTCCGTTCTTCATTTGTGCTTCTGCTTCAGCTAACTTCTGGTATAACTCCAACTTTGCTAAAGAGTTTTCATAGGTTTCCATACTCATGACAACTAGATCTCCATAACCATTCTTTGTAATAAAAACCGGTTCCTTACTTTGGTGACATAGTTCAGAGATTTCTGTTGTATTTCGTAAATCCTTTATTGGACGAATTTAAGGCATAATAACATCCCCTTTCTTCACTATTATGCCTTAATTGTAGCATTATTATGATCAATAACAATCGGGCAACATATCCATATTTTACTGTTAAATCGCACAAATTTACATTTCCCATTAAAAAGTTGGAAAATCAGCAGATTAAGAACCGCCAAATTCCATTTAACCTAAACGCTAAAAATAAATTTCCAAAGCAAAATTAAAAAGCTGCCAGCTCCCGTAGCACATCCATAGCGCAACCAAAACTAACAGCCTACAATTTTTCCAATACTATTATTCGACACCATTCGCCAAATAACGGGAAGTGACAGGCACCCGATCTAGTGGTCTCGTCCTACCCCTTCGAAAAAGTCTTTTGTAATTGGATTATAGTAGAGGACTTTCTTTTTGATATCAGTTCTAAATTGAATTTCTACTTTATATTCAAGTAATGGAATAAAATGTAGGATACCATTGTCAATATTCAGTTCAATTTGGCCATTATATTTATGATAGATTTCCTGAAGCTGTTTGTCCCGCTCCAGTTCGATTGTTTCTGATTTATCAGCAAGTTCCTTTTTCTTTTCCTCACTCAATCCTTTTCGGTTCGCTCTTCCTTTGTTCTCTTCTAAAAGTTCTTTGTAATAGTTTGTAATTCTATCGACATCTTTCTCTAGAAGCCTTTCAGTTGATTGATTCGTCCTGTGCTGTTCTGCCACTTCCTTCACGTGTTTTGTTGCCTGCTCAAATGCTTCAGACATTTCAACAGCAGCCGGAATCGGATATGTGTATAGCGGTTCTTCATTATAAATAATCCGGTTTTGTTCCCGTTTCATTGACTGACTGATTTCATTTGTAAGTAAATTCACCCATACCTGCTCTGTGTCTTCTGTTTTTTCATCCGCAACATAGGTAATATTATATTGGAAAACGGCCCATATACCGAGGACAGGTCTTTCTTCGCCAATGGTCACCTTTCCTGGCTCGTCCTCCATATACTGCGTGATTTTTTTCAATGGCTTACCAGGATCCAGTCGTTCAACTTCCGCAAATCGAAGTGTACTGTTTGCCTTTTGATAGACAATTGACAGTAATTGTTCCAGGACAAAACTTCCAAACGTAACAAATTCTGAATTCGGGTTTTCTTGTGCAACTTCAAAATCAAATGAAAGTTCCAATTCTGTCTTATTTTGAAAATAAGGCCTATATGCTTCAGGAATAAGGACATGACATAAGGCATACTCAACCGGAATAACTACCCCACCCATTTCTTCCACTACTCCCGTAACAAATTGCTGTAATTGCATGTAGCACCTCCATCTTACTTAAAATAATGTATCATCAAGTTGTTTTTGTTTAGCTAATCTTTGCTTATTTTTCAGAAGCTCTTCACCAATCTGATCCAATTCTGTTTCCACTTCTTCGTTCGTTTCAGAATCAACCCAGGCTTTCATGATCAGTTCGGAAAAATCCTCCTTCTCCTCGATATCACCTAAAATGGCATCCACTTCACCGACAACGAGTTCGAACATATTAATTTTGCGATCCAGCAAATCCAGGATATAATATTCAATTGTGTCCTTGGCCACAAGATTATAGACTGTGATATCATTTTCCTGTCCAATCCGATGAATCCTTCCAATTCGCTGTTCGATTGCCATTGGGTTCCAAGGCAGGTCAAAGTTAATCATCCCATGACAAAACTGTAGATTCCTTCCTTCACCGCCGACTTCCGTACTTACTAATACATCCGCTTCTTCTCTAAAAAATGTGACTTGTTCTTCCTTGTCCTTCCGACGCAGCCCACCGTGGAATTCAGCAACTTTAAAGCCTCTTTTCTTTAGCAACTTACTAATATATGCCTGTGATGATGCAAATTTGGTAAAGACAATCATCTTATCGTTAAACTCATTTAAAATGGTTACAAGTTCCTCTGCCTTTGCATGAACTTCATCATCGTTTAAGGAGATCGCATTCGCCTCATCCAGGAACTTTCTCATTGCTCTTTGGTCAAAATCTGACAATTTCTCATTGGCTGCAAGTCCCTCTAAAGAAGGAATAAGTGCCGAAATCGTACTTCCTGCCTGCTCTTGAAGATTCTTAAGCCGAAAACGGTTAAGTACTGGGTGCTTCACTTTATAGTTATTGCGAACAAAGATACTCAGATTGTTATATAACTTCTTTTCCCGCTCTGAAATCTCGACTGTCCTCGTATATGCCGTCCTTTTAGTAAAGGTAACGTCCACGTTGCTGCGTTTGTTGCGAATCATAACATCCGCTAGCAGACTTTTGAGCCTGTCCACATTCTTAGCCTCTATTCCGTCTTTACTTTCAACGAAGTTTTTCTTAAAATAACTATATGTTCTTAATTGCCCAGGTTTTAAAAGGGTAATCAGATTATATAGTTCTTCCAGATGGTTCTGTACCGGTGTAGCCGTTAACAAGAAAATATATTTTTTATTAATCCCATTGACAAACTGCCATTTCTGTGTAGTTCGGTTTTTCAAATGATGGGCTTCATCAACAATAATTAAATCATATTGCTGCTTGAAAATAACCTCCCGATGCTTCTTTCGCTTAGCTGTATCAATTGAAGCAATCACTTTTGGATAATGTTCCCACGCATCATCACCCATTTTCTTAAAATCGGGATGATCTGCCCGGATAAAGTCCTGGTTAAATTTTCTTTTCATTTCATTTTCCCATTGCCCGACAAGTGAAGGAGGGACTACAATCAAAATTCGCTTTGCTAGTCCCCGCATAATATATTCAAGCATAGCCATTCCAGCTTCGACCGTTTTTCCTAAGCCAACTTCATCACTCAGCATTACCCGCCCCTTGAAACGGCTGATCACCGCCTGAACTGTTTTAACCTGGTAATCAAATGTTTCTAGTTCACGGACATAAGGCAGACAAAGCAGCTCGTTATCGCTTGAATTAGTCCGGAATTGCTCTGCAGTGTAATATAACTGGAACCACTTTTCAGAGTCATTTGTTAAATTCGTTAAGGAATCTAGGACTGATTGCGCCTGGTTCCGATTGTGTAAATCACCCTGAAAACTATCGGCAGAAACTTGATGTTGAGCAGCTACTTTGATTATACGGTCTTCTAAAAATATTGATAAAAATCCTGCAGAATAAGGAGCAAAGAAGCCCTTAATTCCCCTTCCCTGCAAGAGATTATCTTGCCAATCAATCGAAAATTTTCTGCGTAATCCTTGATCATTTTCCATTGTAAATGTTTCTTCTGCTATATCTATTTCCGTAAAAAAGTGGACCAACGTATTGTCCATTTCCATCGCATTAAATTCAAATAGTTCTTTATCAATCTTAAACAGATATCTTTCCAATTCAGAGTCACCACCCTTACTATTTCTGAATGAATCTCTCTATCTTATTTCTCTTATTTTATCACATAGCAGGTGTTTATACTATTCTATTTCTTCTATTAAGCGCCTGTAACCACACGCAATTTTTCATAGATGAGGTGTACGGAATATAACGTCCTATGGAAGCCGTGGAACATTTAATTAAGAGAGGTATGAACCGCAAATTAGCATACAAATTGGTTTATTTTTTATATTACATTTTTAATGTTTGTGATAGGTAACGGATCCCGTTATGAAAAGGTTCCGTTAATGGTACATAAGGCCAGGGTTCCTATCCCCGCATACCGCCGCAATATCGATCAAGTCCTTCACTACTACAATAGAGCATCGAGTAAGAAAGGTTCATGAAAATATTTTTCTCCAAAACGACACTTTTCTTCAGTCCGTAACGATAGTGTTAAAAGATATGTATTTTCTGCTTTACCAGAAAGTGGTGACTACGCTGTGGCAATAAGCTACTAAAACCTTTACAATTAGATATAAGCACACCAAATTACTCGAGAGCCATCATAACGGGCGGAGAGGAGACATTGTTTTGATGAGAATTTTTAATCGAGATCATGAACAGCTGACATTTGATAATCTCTTAGAAGAACCTGAGCTTGATTACTCAGAAAAGAAAGACCACAGTGAGAAGAACGAAGACTGGACGTTGAAAAAACGCAGAAATACGTTTCCAATCCAGCTAGTAGCGGATTTCAGTCAATTCATAAATTATTTGGAACACCACCAAATTCGCCTTACAAAAACCATGGAGTACATTTCGAGAAAACACTTACCTTCTATCAACGAGAAATTATCTGTAAAATCAGCTAATGCCACAAGCTATGCACAGCAGGAGAACTATCCATATATTCATTTTTTCTATCATCTTGCGTTGAGTGGACATTTAATAGAAAAGGTGTCGGTTGAATCAAACCAACCTAAACTAAAAGTCACCGAAAGATGGAACATGTTTAAAGAACTGACTGACGCTGAACAATACTTCTTTTTGTTTGAGACATTCTGGGTAGATTTGAATTGGACGCGACTTATCCATAAGAGCAGAAACCCCATTCACCAAATTCTCCCGGATATCTTTACAAAATTAATGGATGAAAAATCAGGGAATTATTTGGACCTAGGTAAAAATACCCTACTGGCCAACCTCACATTTCAATGGAATTATTTTTTTCTATATTTCGAATGGTTTGGCATATGGGTTTGCGAAAAAGACCTGGAAAGTACAAATCACTATGGTAAGAAAAGCTATTATTTTGTAAAATCAGTTACACTAACATCCTTTGGAAAAAAAGTGATTCCTATTTTGTTGACGTCCAGAAGTTTGCAAGCGTGGAACATTCCATTACGCCGCGAACACGGAGAAGTTAATCCAATTCCCGGATCAAAGCTACCTGAAACGCAAGACCGGCATTTACAAAAAGCACATAAAAATCATAGCCCGCAGTCTTTCTATCAAGCCTTCACCGGACTATTTCCGCAAAAAGATTTGCAGAACACATTACCAAGAGTTGAACGCAAATACACTGACGGAGCGCACACCTTTAAAGTCGCTTTTGACAAAAATTCTTGGTGTAAAATAATTCTATCTTCAAAAAACACAATGGAGGACTTGCATAAGGTAATCCTGAAAGCTTTTGATTTTGATGATGACCATCTTTATTCATTCTTTATGGACGGAAGAAAGTGGTCTCAAGACTGTATCGTTTCACCTTATGATGATTCCGGTGCCCCCAATGCCGCAGAAGTTACTATTGGATCTGTTGGCCTAACCAATGGCCGGCGTTTTATGTATTTATTCGATTTTGGGGATGAATGGACGTTTACAGTAACAGTGGAGAAAATCCAAGAATCGGATCCCGAGCCAGTTGCTCCTCATATTACAGAAAAACACGGGTATGGCCCAGAGCAGTATTTCTATTAAGATAGCAGGAAGGACATGGATCTTGTCAAAAAAACATTTAAGAGAAGTGCCTCCTCTAACTCGCAGGTTGCTTTAAGGAGACAAGGTTCAGCTCTAACAATATCTTTTCACAAAAGGTGTCATTCCAAAGATAACAATAAAAAATATTCATCAGGCAAGCACAACAAAATCACAGATATTATCAATGAAACACCAATTTTAAGTTCAACAGGGATTTCTTCCATTTGTGGAAACAAGATGTTTTTAAAAGGTGAACATTTACAGAAAACGAGCTCCTTTAAATTAAGAGGGCTACAAACAAGGTGAAGCATGCCGTCAAGCAAGTGGCAACCTATGTGACGGCTGCTTCATCAGGAAATTACAGCCAGGCAGTCGCTTATAACGTCAATTCTCTTGGGGTTCCAGCGACAATCGTCATACCTGAAGACGCCACGCTAAGTAAAATCAAAGCCATTAAAGCCTGCAACCTAGAAATCGAAGCACGCGGCACCACTTCAGCAGAAATTATCGGGAAGTGACAGGCACCAGATCTAAAGGCACTTTAAACTATTTGGTTTTATAATAATCATGAACACCTGGTAAATTTACATTTAGAACTTTTCTATTATCCCCTATGATACCTGAATAACTTCCACCTTGAGGTACTTTTTTACCAACAGACGCTCTAATACCAGCTTCTTCTAACCGCTTAATAATTTTTTGTTGCTCTTGCTGAAAAGTTTCGTTTTGCTTTTCATTACTATTATACATTGTTAGAACACCTCTTTTAATTGTATTCCCAATGTATGATTATGTTATTCCAAATAAAAAGCATCGTTCATTAACGCGCCTCTTAAAAGTCCTGTTCGATAATCATTTAATAGAGAATCAAATTTTTCCTCTCCATTTCCTAATGATTCAATCCCCAATTGGTAATCCTTCTCAAGTAATTCAAGTCCAAGTACCATTAACGAACACAAACATGCATCTTCCTCATTCATGGAGGATTTAGGTTTTTCACTTAACATGCTGTATGTATCTAATACGAAGTCCAAAAGAAAATTTGGATTTTCCTCTTTTAATAACATTCTATTTGCCTTTCTGAATTCTCTTATGTACCTACTCTTCGACTTATAGTATAACTGGTGGATTGCATTTATATTAACATCTTCTACTACTGTCCCATCAATAAAGTTTACTTTAAAAATAGTATTGCGATTCAAATTTTGTTCAAAAAAATGATATAGTTGTACAGCAATGACATAAGGGTATTTTTTCACAAATTGATCTAACAATTTTGAAAGGTTATCTTGTAAACGATAACTACTCAATTCAGTATTAGCTTGGACTAAGATTTCCATTTCAGATTCCAATTTCGTTCTTAACACTTTTATCTCCTCATCTTTTCTAATCAGCCAAAACCTAAACAATATGATAAAAAATACACCAAGTAACAATAACCAGACCATTGATATTTTACGTTCATCTATCAATGGCTTTAACCAATTTCCATAGAATAGTTGAGCTTGGTTCGAATTTTCTACCCATAAGTCAAAGGTCAAAATAAAAACTAAACTTAATATTATATAAACATATTTCACTATCTCTCACCTTCCGCAACTATATTAGCATATAACATAGTAAGACCAACAAAAAAATGGCGCGTTTTTTCTTTCTTGGCAGCAATAATTGCTGGAAGCATACCTAAAAAAGCAGCACCTTCCGGGACAAACTCCTTAATATCGCCATTCTCTTTCATAATCCCATTCGCCATAGCCAAGTCAAAAATCGGACTGTTCTTTTTCTGCTCTGCAAGTGATAGATTAATAACGATTTTCTTGTCTGGTACCTCACAGTTATTTGCGTATAGAGCAGCCATCACCCGATCCTTCGATTCCTTAACAGACGCGTCCGGCAGGCCAACAATACTAACACTTTCTACTCCTGGCAGCAGTTGGACTTCTATTTGCACGATGTATCCCTCTATCCCCTTCAAGCCTATACTTGTCACGATAGTAGCCATCCAGTCACATCCTATATTTTCATTTCCACCTTTAGGTAGATATAAGATAAGCGATACTGTTGGACTAGTCAACAATGGAAAATTGCTTAAACCAGCTCTAAAATTTAATAGTGCCCCCCGTTAAATCGCACAAATTTACATTTCCCATTAACAAGTTGGAAAATCAGCAGATCAGGAACCGCCAAATTCCATTTTACCTAAACGCTAACAATAAATTTCCAAAGCAAAATTAAAAAGCTGCCAGCTCCCGTAGCACATCCATAGCGCAACCAAAACTAACAGCCTATAATTTTTCCAATACTATTATTCGACACCATTCGATAAATATCGGGAAGTGACAGGCACCAGATTTGATTTCAACGTAATGACATTCGCATGCCAAGAAAATACAGGTTCCTCCTCAACCGATTCTGTAGGTTTTACACGTGATAGATCCAGTAGCTTTTTCGTACATTGCACATTCATTCATTTTCTCCTCCTTCTCTACCACTTTAATCTCACCTACTTCAACCGCAACGTATAGCCAGTCTCTTCTTTAACACCCTCACAGATTTTCGCAAACTCATCTTCCGCAGGTGCATTCGCAACCTTAATCGAAACTTCTGCTTTGTCCATATGAACTGATGGATTCCCTTTCATTTCCCATGCAGGCGGAATAGCCTCTTTCGCTATTCGAATAATTTCATTTTGCTTTGGCTGCTTGGCAAACTGAACATCCATGCCAATTTCATTACTCAAATCCTGCAACATATCGCTGTAACCCGCGGCAATTTCAGGGGAGATAAAATGTAATTCCATTAATGGCTGACCATTCTGCTGTTTCATACCCGTTTTGTATATTTTCACCTGGTGATCCTCGCCATATTGTTTGGCAACTGCGATGGCTTGGTTATTTTCCATTGTCGCTATCCCAGTCTTCACCTTGTACAATTCGGCCCCATCACCTACATGATCATCTTCAGCAAAGCGCAAATCAAATCCAGTCACTTTTTGGAATTGGCTGTTGATGGCTTGGGAGTTCTCTGGCTTCGGTTCTTTTGTCACAACGAGTGATTCGTTAATATGGACTGATGGCATGTCGATAGGCTTCCCTAACAACGATGCAAGCAGTGGTTGAAAAGCCTCGTGTCGAACCGAGTCGGAAAATATAACATCCCAGCCAGTCTGTTTTTTAATGTCCGTCATCATTTGCTTTCGCTCAGCGTCGGAAATACTTTTCGGAAAATCAAACGAGAGAAGTATGTGTTCCGTGTCTGAGCCATTTTGTTGCACGCCACATCGCAAAAAGTGCGGGTGTTCAGCAAAATAGGATCGCACACTGTCCATGGCATGGTTGGCGTTCATTTTAATCGCTTGAATTGGCAAATCCAAATTGCTTAACTGGAAACGCAGGTCATTGTTCAATTTGTATCCTATTTGACCCTCTAGATCAACGTGACGGTGCTCATCAGGTATACTTTGCAACGCCAGTGCGACGGCAAATTGTTGCGCCACATCCTCTACCTGCAATAATCGAAAAGCCTCTTGCAAGGACACAATATAATCCGGCAACAAATCCCAATTAACATTTTCTAAATAGGGTCGGCTATACGTCAACACCGCAATAGCAACTTCTGTAAATTTTTCGGTTGATAGATTCCAAGGGCCGAGTGTTTCCGCTACTCGAGTTGCCTCCACCTTATCAAACTTTCCTTTTGGCGTTTCAAAAAAGAAGGTAGCTATTTTCGGGTGCACATTTTGGCAAAGACCGAATTTATATGCTTGTCCCTCTTCTTTTTTGTACAGGAGGATGGACCCGATATGCCTTCTGAGCTGCTCCTGTTGCCGGTTCCGTTTATATCTTTTACCAACGATTCCACCGCCATTTTTTCGTTTTTCAAATGAATACGTCTCTCCGTTCTCGGTAAGTACTGGCTGAAACCTCGGATGAATTTTATCAGCTAAGGAGGCTCTCGCATCATCGTCACCATGAACAAGCAAGGTACAAGTCGGCTCCAATGTTTCGATAAACCGCGTCATTTCATTCGCATCGGCATGAGCTGACAAACCAAATTTATCCACCCGGCAATTCACCGGATAGGTTGTACCATCGATATCTAACGTATTTTCCTTTCCATCCGCAAGTGCGAGCAGCTTTTTACCCGGACTTTCTTCATCCTGGTAACCTGTCAGATAAACAGCGTTCTTTTCTTCCGTTACAAGGTGTTTGGCGTACCAAGCGCTCGCCCCACCTGTCAGCATCCCAGAGGAAGCAACGATACAGGCAGGTTTCCCATTCACAACCGATTCCCGTTCATTTGGACGAACTGCGATACATCGTCCTTCCGTCAAAAAGGCATCGCCATTTGTACGGATGCGATGGGCAACTGGGCCCTTCAGGTAATGGGGATAATTTTTATAAATTCGACTAACAGGGGTCACTAAACCATCGACGTAAATAGGAAAAGTCGGAATCAGCCCTTTTTCCATATAATCCTGGAGAATCAGCAATACCTCCTGGGCTCGACCAAGCGCGAAAGCAGGAACCAAGGCAAAACCGCCTTCCGCAATAGTTGCCGCAACATGTTCTGCCAAGCGCTTCTCTTCCGTATTTCGATCCATATGGAGACGATTCCCATAGGTTGATTCCATGACGACAACATCTGGCTTCATATCAGTCGCCACTTTTGCACCAGGAATGGTCCGTCCACTGCTAAACGATAGATCACCTGTCACCAGGATACTCTCACCGTCCCCTTCAATCAGGAACATGACAGCACCGACAATATGACCCGCGCGATAGGAGGTAATTTTCAACTGACCGATTTCCAGTACACCTTTCGCTGGAAAAACACGGACCTGCCCAAGAAAAGCGTTCATTTGCTCCTCCGTATACGGCATCAGCGACTGTGCCAGACGGCTTTGTTCGGTCAAAATTTTAAAGGAATCTTTCATCATAATTTGCATTAAATCAGCAGTCGGGGGAGTTGTATAAACGGGAACGTCTGGATACAGGGTATGAACAACCGGCAATGCGCCAATATGGTCGGCATGTGCATGGGTAATAAGGATTGCTTCCGGCTTATCCAGCTCGTCAAGCATCCCTAACATCGGCAACGTATTTTCCCCATGCATCCGCATCCCGGCATCGATTAAAATACTCGTCTTATCTAATTGAATATGCAGGCAAGATGCACCAATTTCGCTTCCCCCACCCAATACAGTAACTTTCAATGAAAAGCTCCTTTCTATTTTCTTCAGTTACCTCTATTATAATCGGAACAGGAAAGTATGTCACATACTAGAAGAAAATCTGTCCTCCCGCTTTTTTGATTATTACTACTAATCGTTAAAAAGTTGGATAATCAGCAGATTAAGAACCGCCAAATTCAATTTAATCTAAACTCTAAAAATAAATTTCCAAAGCAAAATTAAAAAGCTGCCAGCTCCCGTAGCACATCCATAGCGCAACCAAAACTAACAGCCTACAATTTTTCCAATACCATTATTCGACATCATTCGCCAAATATCGGGAAGTGACAGGCACCAGATCTAATGTTCCCAGTCGCCGGTTACTTTATTAAGCGCAACGTTAAGGGCCTTCTCCTTTTCAGAGGAAAGTTCAATAACCACACACTCGACCTGTGAATGTCCTTCATCTACAAGAACTTTGTATCGTTGATGGCCACCGACGATGTTCCCGGTTTCTTTATTCCAGATGTTCGGTTCCACATAACCAAATTCAGCCATGGACCGTTTCAGTTTGTCATATGCTGGATCGCCCGGTTTTAAATCCTTACGTGGGTTATACTTGGCCGGTTTGATTTCGGATACCGAGATTTTTCGGATTATCATCTCTTCACTCATCTTTTCAACTCCTTGACTCGATTATTTTTGAACATCAAAATAGCCCGAGACCTAGTCTTCGAGCCTAAACGTGTTGAAAACACCTGCAAATTGAGCTGTTTTCTACTTGCTATTCAATTGGTTACTTCTTTATTTAGGGAAACTAATTAATACTGTAACCCTAGTTCTCATACGGTTTTTGGCTTACTTTCATAAAATCATTGCCAACTATAAAACCGCTTAGATACCCCCTTGTGATTTTTGCGAATTAGCTCGCGTTACCCTAGCGCGTTGTCGCTCCAAGAGGTTTGGTAAGATGCTAACCCCCTAGGGTTGGTTATAGCTGACTTGAACTTTTGTTAAATCTTTATGCTGAGGTTACTTTCTTTGATGCCTTTCTTTAAGATCCCTAAAGACTTCTTCTCCGTCTAATAACTCTTCTCTGTTTTTAAGCTGAGCTTCTGCTTCAGCAAGCTTTTGATATAAATCTAATTTAGCTGACGACTTTTCATTTGTTTCCATACTCTAGTCCCCCTGGTTATATTCACAAGCTCCATGAACAATGATTACAATTAGCATAGCATATGGTAGGAAAATAAGTTACTTCTTGATTCAATAGCTATTCTCAATTTTTAAGTAACGATTTCATTTACAAGCATTCCCAAATCCACCATCTTCAAGGGCTGTCTTCTTACTGTGACACGTTTTACAAAGACCCTGCCAGTTGCGCTTGTCCCAGAAGAGTTTCACCTCACCACCATGTGGAATGGTATGATCCACTTCTGTTGCTGGTGTTAGTCTATCTTCTCTTCGGCAATGAACACACAGAGGATTTTCTTTTAAGTATGCTTTACTCACCTTGCGCCACTGATAGGTGTATATTTTAGAGCTGGACTTGTTCTGTTCTTTTGTTATTTGCTTTTTATGTTTGTCGCAATACCTGTCAACACCAAGCTCATGACAAGCCGGGTGGCGACAGATTGTTTTTGGTTTCCATGGCAAGTGAAGACACCTCAATCCATAACAAAAGCCCTTAGAGAGATATCCCTAAAGGCCACTTTAATATTGATATATTTTGATGAACAGAGTTTCTAGAATCATTAATAGGTTCTAAACTGTTCAAGCTCTTTAGTAGTCAATGACTCTGGACTTTTTCCATTCTCTTGACACCATTTATCCAAATCACGAAAACGTAAATTTGGAACCTTAACATTTGGCGTTGTATAAATTCCACTTGGGAATGCTTGATCCATATCGTCGGTGTATGTTGTGTTTCTTTTCACTTTTTCATCCCCTTTTCTATGTGCACGAATACCAGTTGGGACAGATTCAAAAACAAAACTTTTTAACTTCGACACCATTGAACACCTTCTGGCATATAATCATGGACTAGCTTTATTGAAGACATAGTTGGAAAATTAAAATAGGGAGGAATCCCACCTCTTGCTTGTATAGCTCCAAGTTTTAAATAATACCTATCATTAAAGTTTCTCTTTGCAGATAATCCTATATACACATCATAACCAAGTTCAAAGCTTTGGTGTATTGCAAAACATAATAAAGCCTCTTCGCTATTTAATGTTTAGTTTAAAGTCTCATATAGCTGTCAATACTAGGTAAAACCTATTAAAATACCTAGGAGCTGATTGCTTTATGAGAGATTATCAGGAAAAATATAATGTATTTGAATCTGCATTAGAAATACCAGAGCCATGGTATGTTTTTCACCATGAGTTGGCTAAAGAAGAAAAGACACGTCACATTTATCTTGAATATAGAAGAGGTGCCGAATTTTCATGTCCTGATTGTGGGGCACCAGGATGTAAAGTTCATGACATTCAAGACCAAGATCGTACATGGAGACACCTCGATTTTCAGCAATACCAAACAACGCTTCACGCAAGAATGCCACGGGTCAAATGTGAGTCATGTGGAAAAATACGAACTGCTATCATCGATTGGGCGCGACCAGGTGCTGGCTTTTCCACACTTTTTGAATATCATGTATTGTCATTGATGGTTGAAATGCCAGTTGCCGCAGTTGCTCGTAAGGTTGGGGAACATGATACCCGGCTTTGGCGAGTCTTTAAGCACTACGTTGATAAAGCAGTTGAAAATATTGATTTATCCAACTTAAAAAGTGTGGCCATGGACAAAACCTCTCGTTACAAGAGGTCATAATACGTTACATTATTTGTTGATGCGGACACCAAATGAGTTATTTTTGTCACGACTGGCAAAGGGTCAGATGTATTATCGGGGAGTTACAGGCACCAGGTCTAAAATCGCCTTTTCCTTTGGTAACGCTTCGCAGATTATTTTTAGACCAACTAAAAATCTTTACCTATAGCTGCTAAAAAGCCACTTCCAACTGCTAATTACTAAACCAGGATAGCTGTTCAATATCTTGGTTAGTCTCGGAATTGTACGGCTTAATAGTTTTTTTTCTTTGGTAAATAACTTATCTATATCATGTATATCACAGATTGTGTAGAATTGTTTATTCGGAATTAGATATACTAAAACTTTTTTGTTCAATTTAACCAGGTTGTTTATGTTGTTTAAGGTTCCTTTACTTTTACCATTCCATATCATAAATCCATAATCTGCAGCTTTCGCCATTTCCATATCTTTAGCTGCATAAAAATCAAAGCCCTTAACACCTGGCTGAACATTTACGCTTTCAACTTTCCACCCACCAATATTATTTCTAGCTTTTCCGTTTGACGCAAAAACTTTAACAGCGTTGTAATTAACCGAATTAAAAAAACTTTGGATTTGCTTATCAATACCATTGGCATCTCCAACTAAAATTTCAAAGTTATTATTAACAAGGTTGTTCAATCTTTCTTTTACATGTTTGTTTAAGCTAGAAACAGCTCTTGGTCCTGCTATAAACACATTCATTTTATCACCTTCTTGTCTTAGTAACCGTTAATACATAAATATTCCCAACATTTGGATCACTATTCAAAACATTGTAAATTTCACCTAACGTCCTACCTGATTCAAATAAATCATCTAAGATAAGTAGATTCACCTTTCTTCTAAATTTACCATTTCTAACAATAGACCCCTCAATTTCATTTTTTTGATGGGCTAAGTTTTTAGATTGTATTGTACTGTTCTTTTCAATAACGTTAAACAAAACTCTTTTATTTAGGTACACTCCGATCTTTTTACTTATCTCATATACCGGTTGTATTTTTCTTTCGGTGGAAGGGGGTGCAGGAATAATGAAATCTATTCTATCTTTTATTGACCATTCATCTAGAAATGGAGCTATGAGTTTAACTATTTCTTCAACTTTAGACGGGTTGTTGTGATATTTCAGTTCATAAAGCAGCTCCCCAATATTAGTTCTTTTTTTGTATCAAATTGAGGATGTCCAAATTGGTCTTCACCTAGATAAACACTATACAAAACATGGTAATCAATTGCATATCCATCTACCCAATTTCCCACTAATTTGATTGGATTAATTCCGTTCATAAATCTTCTCCCCTAATTTTATCATATAATTCTAAAAAAGTTATGTTACATTGCTTAGAATTAACGTGAATCATTACTGACCAATGTACAATCACTTTCGCTTTCATGGATATTACTATATTACGACAAAATAATAATTTAGTTTCATTAATTCTATGAATTCACAATTATTATTTTAGTTAGTCTGAAGCAAAGCAAGTCACTCCCGGTAGGGATTTTTATCTTTTGAAAATATTTCTCCTTTATCAGTAGCTACACTAGATAATTCAGACGAAATTAGACACTTTAGCAACAAACTCCTGATACTTTTTCCTCTTCTCCATCTCATTCCCAGAGAAACAGTCCAATATAAGATTCATGGATACCATCTGATGACTCAACATATGCAAGTAATAGTGGTAACTACTCCACTGATAGGACTCGGCAGTTCTAACCATACCAGCCTTGACGGGGTTTAAATGAATGTAGCGACTAATCTCTAGCATTCCTTGTTTAGAATTAATGATTGAATCATAATACCTTTTTTCGAAAACATGGCCTGTGATGCCATTCTTCGTATTGTAATAATCCGCATAGCGTTTGTTTAACAGTGACATTACTTTGGAGATAGGTTGCTCTTTGGAGCGCATCTGCAGGTGGAAATGGTTGGTCATTAAACAATAAGAGGCCAGTTCAAACGGGGCTTTCTCTTTGACTGCTGTAAGCATATGTAGGAAGGTTTTAAAATCTGACTCGTCTTTAAAAAGGGCGTCTCGCCGATTTCCTCGACAAACAATATGATAGAAGTAATTGGGTTGCCAAATTCTTGTTTTCCTTGCCATTTCTATTTTACCAGCCCCTTCTGCACCTTGGAACTTTGCGAGCGTCGCATTGTTACAGCTTCCCAGATTGCTTCATTTGTTATATGTTCATCCAAACTTAAATCCGATATCGTTCGAGCTAGACGGATTACTTTCATTTGCACCCTCGCACTCCAGTTATGTTTACTTGACCACTGTTGCATCATTTTTTGTTGTTCATCGTTTAACTGACAACACCCAAGCAACTTTTCGTTTGAGACTTTCGCATTACTGGTTCTGTTCCCGTACCGTGTATATTGTCGCTCCCGGGCGATGGTCACGCGGTCTCTAATAACGATCGAAGGTTCATTATGATCAATTATTTCCTGATCCAATGAAACAGTTTCTAGCTTCAACAAAATATCTATTCGATCCTGAATCGGCCCGGATACTCGATTCGTGTAGGCGGTGATTTGTTTAGGTGTACATGTACAATAAAAATGTCTTGACCCTAAATAGCCACATGGGCAGGGATTCATCGCACCTAGTAAAAGAAATTGCGCAGGATACGTTACAGTTGAAGCAGCCCTACTAATCGTAACTTTTCCTGTTTCCATCGGTTGCCGCAGCATCGCCGTGGAGCTGAATGGATAAAAATTTATATATAGAAATGGATAAAAAATAAGGATCTATATATTGTGAGCTCCTTGTTTTTGAGCAACTAAAATAGCCCACCACCAATTTATTTAACGTATGAAGCTTTGAGACTTTACTAATGTTCCAATCTTTCACCGTCTTCATCTTCTAAATTTTCACGAGCCTGTTCATGCTTAGGAAAGTCCGACCATTTTAGTGGAGGGTTCAATATTAATATTAAGCTCCTGAGTGATTTAGTCAGTTTACCTTTTTGCTTATCTGATAGATAGTCCACGTAATATCGGTTGCGAAATATCCTCTCTATTTTCTTTATTAAGACCAATGTTAGATTATGCATAAATGTATGATTGCTTTTAGTGTATCCAGCTTTCAAACTACTTTCACTGACAATTTCTTTCACAGTTTCATAGTTTTTAGTGTGCTGCTCGATTATCTGGTCAATACATTCTTTTGTATTTTCCTCCGGTATATCCTTAAAAGCATTTTCATTGGTAGCTTTTTTTATGATATCAACAGTGGACTTATTGATTTGTCGATCTATATACTTATCAGCAATGTAATTTTTAGTTTCCTCACTTATATTTAATTTATGAATATCAGTAAATGCATGCCTACCAGCACCAGTTTGCTCTCCTCTTCTTATCCACTCTGGATTAACTTCGGAGCCTCGTATATATTTCTTTATAGTCTCTTCAGTGACATCACAAAGGCTTGCAATTAACCTGGCATCGTAATTTTCATTTTCTAATAGTCGGTTAATCATTCTTTCCAACTGGTATGCAGTTCTCTTCTTAGTGTGTAACTCTATCCCTAACCTTTTAACGATTCTTTCCTCTTCTGATGATAGCTTTTCTACATTACATTCAGCATCTTCTATTTCTAAAAACTCAAGGGCATAAAAGCGACGGTACCCTTCCACTAACACATATTGATTCTTACCTTCTTCCTCAACAATTAACGGTATTTTTAGTCCTTGTCTATTAATGCTTAATTCTAAACTTAAATCCTTCTCACTTTTTCGATAACTTGTTTCCAACCTTATCTGGGAAAGTTTTATCTTCTTTGGCTGCTTGCTCATGTTGAACCACCCATTTCACTTTTATTAATGGGTATTCAGCGAGTAGTTTGTACTATTACAATATTTAACAAGATTTTTCAAACCATGGCCAAAAGCCCAACACCTGTTACGTGATGAGTTATATGTCTAAATACTGTATAATTATGATTACAAATACTATTGGAGGCAATTAAATATGTATATTTTAATTATAACGAATTCGATGGACCTTACTGTCGATAGTATTATCCATCGCTTCAGTGATAAAGTTTGTTTTTTTCGTTTTAATACTGATAAATTTAATGACTATGAAATAAAGGTTACTAATGACGATACAGTTGTTTTAAATACAATAACAAACGTTTCAATTAATATTAATGATTGCCATGGGGTTTATTATAGGAAGATTACTTTACCTGATCTTCAAGGATTTGATGCAAAATATAGAAATTTAATGTACAAAGAAATGATGACTATAATAGAAGGAATAGCAGAAAATGCTGGAAAAGTGGTATTAACAAGACCTTCCATTTTAAAAAAAGCCGATAACAAAATTGTTCAACTACATGTTGCAAAAGAAGTTGGTTTTACGGTTCCACCCTCTCTACTTACCAATTCAAATAGATCGGCCCGAGAATTTGTAGCAACTCAAGAGAGCTCAATTGTAAAACCTATATCGGTAGGAAGAATAAATACAAGCCAGACCGTTAATTTCATTCAAACCAATAAAGTCAAAGATACAGGAAACGTCGAAGGACTTGAATTTTCACCTGCCTACTTTCAAACATATGTGGAGAAAGATTATGAAGTCCGATTAACCATTGTGCACGGTAAATGTTTTGGTGTTAAAGTGGAATCTTCGAATAATGTTGACTGGCGTAAAAAAGATGCCAAGGTACACTACAGTAAAATTAAAGTTCCAGAGGATATTGAGAAAAAATGTTATGAAATGATGGACAAGCTCGACATACATTTTGCTGCATTTGATTTCATAGTAAATAATCAAAAATATGTCTTCTTAGAACTAAATGCAAATGGTCAGTGGCAGTGGCTTGAGGAAAAGCTAAATCTAGGTATTTCAGATAAAATTGTGAAGTACTTAACTGGAGAAGATAAGAATGAGAAGTAAAATACTATTATTCCTTTGCAAGATTGTATCGTATAGTCCTATTTTAAGAGTATCCGATGATTTGCGATTTGGTGAAATTAAAGAAAGTTCCCTAGGGCGAATAAGGATTTCTTTCCTAAGTTTTAATTTGGGTAAGAGGATCATTCATTTAATTACTTTTTGCACTAAAACTAAGGAAATAAAAATTGCAAAAATAATTAAATTAGAGGAAGTGTGTAATTATCCCAACGATGAAGCAGATGAAGCTTATGATACCTATAAGGTGGAACTTGAGACAGTTAATGATGATAAAGTTTTAATTCACAAAGAAGCACTTATGTACAAAATTAACCAGTTGGAAGGCACAAAGAATAAAACATTCAATAAATATGTTGCTTACATAGCAATAATTGCTTTGATATTGCCTCTATACGGGACACAATTGGGGGAACTTCATAATCTCACAGATGATTATAAGCTATTATTTTTAGTTGCTCTCGTCTATGTTCTAGTTAATTTACTCTTATTTTTCAATGACTTTATGAAAGTCAGAGGATATAATAGAACCCTGTTTAGCACAATCCGGAACTCTGATACGCCAATGAAAGAACTTACCGAGTTACTCTATTACGAGTGGCGCACCATTAAAAGTGAAAGTAACTTTCAGGTCACTTTAATTAAAAATATAGAAAAGTATATGATATGGTTTGTCATAATTAGCGTGTTGCTTCTTGCTTCTCATACTGCTGAACAACATATTTCAAAAGTGCACAGTAGTATAGATATAGAAACAAGTAGTTCGCCATCGACCCTTATCCATTTAGCTGAGTCCCAGTCTAATGGTGATTTTCTGAAGATTAATGATTTAGAGCTTACTAACCTAAAAAAACGATTGTTATACAGCAATATTGATAAGCTAATAATTTTGTATAATGAAGAAACTTCTAGCTTTTCAGCTTTAGTGAAATTCCTAGATATGTATAATGACGGATCTGCTGATATAATAGAATTAAGAGATACCAACACGCAATTGATTTCAGTTATAGTAATTGAGGAGGATTAGATGAAGAAGCCGTATATTAGCCTATATGCTGAAGAGTACCCAATACAAGAGAATATTACCTTGGTTTATGACCATATGACTCAAGTGAATTACTTGGATAAAGAAAAAACAATACACGCTGCATTTTTTGGACCTCGCGATAAATCAATTGAAACAAGAGTTATTGAAAATAGTGATGATGATGAAAGTTACGCAGGGCCTAATACTACAAGAGAAACTGCTACCTTAGAAGACACTGATGAAGATAACTATCAATTTTTAGGGCCAAATACAACTGAACTTAGTGAAACCGTAGAAAACGGAGACGACGTTGAATGTCAACTCGGCCCACCCACTACTAGACAAACTTTTGTAGTTGAAAATGATGATGATGATGAAATGCTAATGGGCCCTGACACTACTCGTATTACTAAGACATTGGAAGCTAGTGATCCGGATGAGTATCCTATCCTTTAGACTTTCTCCTTCTTATAAAATAAAAGAGAACCATCGTATTTAAAGTACGATGGTTTTACTTATAGAGGTTTTTTATCGTTTATGATTAATTGAGTCTTCAAAATCTACTTCTCTTGCAGCTATTTTGACAGAGACCAAGTCAAAGAAATTAGTTACCCATTCTCTTGGCTTATTATAGATAGTATAACAATTATCTTTTGAAAAACCTCCACATTCACTACACATACCTAGTAGATATTCATGTTTAACTTCTTCTGTCGGAATAAAAATAGAAGATTCTAACTTAAATTCAGGTTTAGGTAGATTCAGGATCCCGTATGAATAAAAAAAGTTGCCTGGTTGAACCATTAACCAAGTCCAACAGTAGTCTTGGTCAATTAATTTAAACTTAATATCAACATCTAGGATATGTTCTGCTTTTACAAGATTTGAACGCCCTCTAACAATTACTTCGCTAATTTCAATTTCCACCTTCTTACCCCCAGTAATAAAATATAAAATCCATTTCTATAATAGATTAATAGAATTTTACTTCTAAATAAATACTTTAAACAAAAATTTTACTTTTAAACAAGATTCACCCACCATGCGGCTGCATTAGCCTACTCAGTCGGTTCAATCATTACTTCTTCACCATATAATATTTATGCTTTCTTTGACGTTGGGGCAAGAATTTCTTCTGCAGCTTCCCCTCTTCGATTAGTGGTAGTACAATGCTTTTTCGGAAATAGGAAGCTGATATCGTCATCACCGTGTTCATAAACTCCAAGATTTCTCCCCACATCCGTGGTTCTTCACAATACTCCAACAAAGCTATCACTTCCGGCCCATTCAAAAACTGATCCTGCTTTTTCTTACGTTTAGCGTGGCGTCTCGCTTTCTTTTCCTCTAAAAGCTGATGTCGGTAGCTTTCATATCTTTCATCCGTAGACCAATCTATTCCCATACTGAAATGGTAAACTACCTTTCCATCCTTATAGACCTTGGCTTGCTTGACAAACTGTGAGTAAAGCTCTGCAGGGAATACATGCTGCTGTTCCTCATGCATCTTTTTCACTTGCTTCATCAGCTCTTTGTTTTCATTTTTGTATTGCTCCGCTAGCTTTTTACGGTCGGAGAAGGTTTTCAGCTGCTTATGCAGATTTACTAACTCTCCGCTTAAATTATCTACCCTTTTTGAATCTTGCCCGTCTTGATGAAGCTCTTCATCCACTGCTTCATACAGTGCTTGATTCAACTGCTCAATTCTTTTTCGAACCTCTTCTTCTTGAATCAGTTCCTGGGCACTTAACTCCGTTTGAGAAATGACCTTATTTACTTCTGCCTGAAATGCCTCATTTTGATGAAGTTCCTTTAACACGTTAGTGAAGTGCTGTTCATAATAGGTCTGTTGAAAACGATGGGATGAACAGCCATCGACAGCATAATATTTCTGGGCTAGCCTACATACCCATCGGTGAACTTCGTGTTCTTCATCTGCTCCACGTCGTTCTATAGTTCGTTGATGACTAAAACCATTTCCGCATTCTCCACATTGAAGTTTATCTATAAAAGCTTCATTTTTATTATTGTTTTTCGAGTATTTTTTGTGATTACGAGTCTTAAAAGCTGTCGAACGCTCCTCGATGATTGCTTGCACAGCCTCCCATTCTTCCGGATCAATGGTGGCTTCATGATGACCTTCAATATAGTATTGAGGTAACTCTCCTTGATTGGTAGCTACCTTTTCTTCTACTGTATCTAGCATAAAGTATTTTTGATAGAGATAGTCCCCTTTGTAGACGACATTTGTTAGGATTTCCTTCACAGTGCTTAAACTCCAAATCTCTTTTCCTTGTGGGGTAGGGATTCGGTCATGAGTTAGCGATGTTATGATTTGCGTATAATTTTTCCCTGCTTGTATATCAGCATAAATGCGACGTACGATTTTGGCCTCTTCTTCAACGATAAGCCATTGATGCTTCTTTCCAATCCGATAACCATAATTGGCATTTCCTACTTTAATGATGCCCCGTTTTGCCTGACTTCTTTTCCCCCAGGCGATGGAGTTTCCGATGTTGATACTTTCCTCTTGAGCAATACTTCCGAAAATTGTAATCATCAGCTCACTGTCGGCATCTTCTGTATGAATGTTCTCTTTCTCGAAGAAAATGTGCACGGGTTTAGTAAGAGATCTCAATAAACGAATTGTCTTTAACGTTTCTAAAGTATTCCGGCTAAACCTTGAAATTGACTTACAAAGGATCAAGTCAATATTTCCTCGGATACATTCATCAATCATTTTTTTGAAATCTGTTCTATTTTTAAGCGACTTTCCAGATATCCCTTCATCCGCAAATATCCCGGCAAATTCGTATTTTTTGTCTTTGAGAATTAAATACGTATAGTATGCGACCTGTGTCTTATAACTAGTTAGCTGCTCTTCATTATCTGTAGATACCCTACAATACGCTGCAGTTCTTAGTGGTTTTGTAACCTGCTGGGTTGTGGTAGATGAAGGATGGTCAAGTAAGTTTTTTTCTATGGTCTTCAACATGCCTTTCCCTGTTCCCGGCTCAATTTTTATGACTTCTCGTTCCATAAGGCCTTGCATATTTTCCTCACTCCTTCCTTTTAAATTGCCACTTGCATCAATGATCTGATACAGTGGCTCATGCTCATTTTGCTTTTGAGACTTTTTCATGGTTTGACTTTCAGGAGTTCTATCCTTTTTTTGAGGCTCTGGCATCTCTCCTACGATCGTTTCGGTTCCATCAATCCACTCAATGAGATAATCCTTGGGCGAGTAAATTACGACTCCCATCACCCACGCCTTAAGCAGCTCTATCGTGATTTCTTCTAGAAACTCATCTGGATTTTGCACCGCATCCAACCAACTCAATGTTTTGTTGCGATACGGACGGTCATCTTCGATCCTGGCGATGTGTTGTTCAAATGCTTTATACTCTTGCTTTACTTTGGCCAGATCTCCCCTCCCTTCTTTTGCTAACTCCAGTTCAGCCATCCACTTTAATCGGTGAAACTCAAAATGATCCTTCTGATTAATCTCTTTCAATACCTTCTTGGCCTCATCAAGAACAGAAGGGTTAGTCATATCAAACTTCTGTTTAATTCCCTCCAGCAACAACCCTCTCAAACGATCTTCCCTAATAGATGAAAAATCACAGGCACCGATATCACTCGTGTTACATTTCCAATAGTTCACCCCTCTTGTTGGATAGTTACTTAGTCGATAGCCACATCGGTGACAGTTCATTCTTCCTGAAAGACAATGCTTTTTTCCCTTAGGTCCTGTGTCCTTCTTCTTAGGCTTAATTTCTTCTAAGCGTTTCTGTGTCTGTTCAAATACTTCCATACTGATTATTGGAGAGTGACAGTTTTCGATCGCAATTTCATCTCTACTATGTTTGGTGGTTTTATTGGTGAAAAGATCTTTGGTTCGTACTCTCGTTAATTTGTTTCCAGTATAGGTTACGTTCGTTAGGATATGTTTTACGGTCGACCCTCTCCACAGGTCTTTCCCAACCGATGTTTTTATCCCTTGACTCACCAATTCACGCGCAATTTCAGCCATAGTCATCCCTTGCAAAAACAAGTCAAAAATACGACGAACGATCACTGATCCTTCTTCATTAATTTGAGGGGTATTGCGTCCATCTTTTTTGACCAAATCATAACCGAGCATCTTATTGTAGCGAGGGATGCCATTCTTGAAGTTCTTTTCAAATCCCCACCTGGTTGATGTAGAAATGGTCTCGATTTCTTCTTGAGCAAGTGCGGCATACGTACTTAAAAGAAATTTATTATATTCAATGGAAGTATCAATATGCTCATTTTCAAAGTGAATTCCAACATTAAGCGAACTCAGTTTTTCAACGATTGACAGCAATTCTTCCGCATTTCGTGACAGGCGTGAGACATTCTTGGTCAAAACGAAGTCTACTCTACCTTCTTCACAATGACGAAGCAGCCGCTGCAATCCTCGCTGTCCTTTAGCGCTAGTTCCACTTGTCCCGTTATCGACATACACCCCGACAAACTTCCAATTGGGCTTTTCTCGAATCAGATGGGTATAGTGGCTCACCTGATTTTCAATTGACCGTAATTGCACCTCTAAAGAAGTACTGACTCGGCAATAAGCGGCGACTTTCACCTGTTTTTCTCCATTCAAAGGACTTTCTTCACGGGTCTTCACTGGATCCCATAACGTTCGGACCCATATACCTTTTTGAAATTCATTCAACATAAAAACCCCTTTCCCATAAGTCATAGTGGCTCGTGTCCATCTATCACTCACATCCCGATAAATTTCAAGTTCTTTTTTCGGGTGGAAAGAGGTTTATATTTATTCGATTAGATATAGCTTATTTCTTTTTGGGTGTCTTTCGTTCTCTTGCACAGATGGACCGTTTCACCCCGCACTTAAACTGAAATTCAACCATCCGCTCTTTGTAAATAATGCCCCGCTCGATTGTGTTTTTGAAAAGCTTCACATCAAAATCATCTAGTTCTTCGGTGGTTTCTAGTAAATCTAGATGGGATTGTAGTTGCTTTTCTAAATATAGTTGCTCTTGCATGTTTTCCTCTAGGCTGTCCCGCTCCTGTTGAAGAATTTCTTGTTCGTAGATCAAATGCCTTAATGTCGCATCGTAAATGGCGTCGGTTGTTGCTGATTCTTTTGCAGCTAGTTCACTGATTCGATTGGTTACCGCTTCGATTTGCATGTTTAGCTCTTCCAACCGCTGTTGTTCTGGTGGTGAAAGGGATGCTTTTTCGATGGCTTGTTGTGCTTCTAGCCTTACTTCATGAAGGTTTTCTTTCATAGCCTTCATAATTTTCATAAAGGCATTTTCTAGATCAGTTTCCTGGACATAGCTCGTTTTACAGTCCTTATAGTCTGGATCTCGTCCTGCGGTCACTCTGCATTGCCAACCTGAAATGTAATACTTCTCACCTTTCCTACTTGAAGTCATTCGCCTTCGTATCACCGGCCTTCCACATTCTCCGCAAAAGTACTGGTTGGAAAAAGGGCTGACATTACTATAATTCTGTCGATATTTTCTATCCGGATCCCGTAACATTAAATTTCGCCGTTTGAGTTCTTGTTGCGTTGCTTCAAATGTCTCTTCACTAATGATTGAAGGATGGGTGTTCTTCACAAAATATTGCGGTTGGATGTCGTGGTTTCGCACGCGCCTATGCGATAAAAACGCCGTGAGGACGAATGGATAAAAAGTTTAAACTATAGATGCCCTATAGAGCAGAGTTTGTAGCAGAATTATATGCAGTAATCTCTATATTTGAGCAAAAAAAATAAGCCGACACGTTTAAGTGATGAGCCTATCAATCAAAATAAAACACCCTGGATCGCTCCAGGGTCAGGCCTGTAATGTTACGCATCGTTGAGAGGCTCACAGGAACTGTTATTATATATTATTCAACAAAAGCTTAAAACTTAACCACTATTTATAATTTAAAAGTTTTTCCCAATCATCGGGAAACCCATAGTGCGATAACTTTACAAAGGGATACTTTACAATCAACTCTTTAAATTTATAAATAAAGCTATCCATTATTACTTCATCACCGATTAGCTTATTCATGACATAAATATAGGTGAATATTTGCTTTGTTTCTTTATTTAAATCTAAATTATATCTCTTAAATAGCTTCTTATCTTTGGGTGATAACTTAGGTACATAAGTTATATACCTATTATATAGCCGGCCTCTGTGAGCACAAATATTCCGAAGTATCACAAAACCTTGTAACCAATTCTCAATATAATAATAAGGGATTGGCGAGTAATGTTCTTTGCAAATATGCACTTTAATATCCTCATGAAGGTTTTTAAACCCCCTCGATAAACATCCAAAGGACATTAGCTCTACAACAACCCAGAATGGAAATTGTTTATTATAGTTTTCATTATGATGTTTGATAAAAACTTCATTTCTTTCATCATCTTTAATACGCTTTATTTCTTGATAAAATATATCATAGTGCCTTGCATCTACAAAATTATCCTTATCCATATATCCCAATGGACCATATTTCTCAGAATGAAAATACCCAAGGTGCGCCCTAAATGAAACCTCAATATTCTCTAAGAAATATAGCAATAGACTTCTTAACTCTGCATCAAAATTATAAATCTGCATGACTTGTTCTAAAGTAACATTTTTATAAAACTCATCATTTTTTCTCAATGTTAAAGTATAACCACTTAATCTATAATAATTAACGTGAGATAAGACACTATATGCATAGGATCTATCGTCTACTGTTAATCCTCTATCTATTAATATATCTATCTGTTCATTTACAGACTTAAAAGGCTTACTTTCCATAATGATCTCCTAACAAAAAAGGCCCACCTTGTTACGCATATAACACAAATGTGTTACCTAGGCTTGGCGGGATCGGTTAAATTAATAATATCATACCATTTTGCAAAGGGCAATAGATCAATGTAGATCTTGTTATTATGCCTGCACGTTTTTTCTGTTTTTCTTTAGGTCTTTATAAGACTTACTATGAAACGGTGTTTTGCCATATTTTACGAGTTTCTTCTATTATATTATGTATCTATTTATATAAAGAGGCTCCACTGCATTTATCCTTGTCCACCTACCAACCACACAACCAAAATGGTGAATAGAGGTGACAAGTAGATCACAGTGGATCAAAGTCCTGTTAACAAAAAACAATTACCCGTAAAATAATTCGTTATCACACTATAACCTTACTATAGTCACTATTATGCAATATAATAAGTCTATAACCAACAAGGAGGTTAAGACTTGGAAAATTTGCAATTGCTATCATTGTTTAATCAGAGGTACCGACTAGATGAAGTAGATATGCTACACAGTTTTTCAAAACTTGAGTACAAAGGAAAAAAGTTATTCTATTACATCATAAACAGCTTAGTTACTGAATTGAAGTTAGAAATCGAGAATAACCCAAATGACAACGAACATCTAAGGGATTTATTTCATAAGATCTCAACGATGCAAAATCATGAATCAATTGAAGATATTACATGGTTGGCTTTAAATGATTATTCTCAAGATTTTCTTTTACTTAAATTTGCTGAGGTCTATGACATTCTTGATGATATTCGCTGGACGCAATACAAATCTCAAAAGAATCAACGGGAATTAATTTCTTATCTTGCAGAAAATTGCCTACCTCAGATCAATGATGGTCTTTCAAAGCTAGGATATAAAATTGTAGAAATAGATAAGGAAATTGTAGTAACGCCTTTACAGGATAATCTTGATCATGTAATTTACCGTTCTTTAATGGAATCAATAATAGAATGGAAGGGCATACCAATTTGCAATCATTGTAATGAACTTATCTTAGAACCAAACCCTGGCCAAAAAGGAAGGCTCATCAAAAACCTTCCTGTTTATCATAATGAGTATCAGAATAATAAAGATTGCAGGCAAGAACATGATTTTAATCGCCGAGCGAATAATCAAAGAACCTATCGTAGACGCGAAAAATTGCACTCCCTTTTATATAGTAGAGCAAATGACGAAAGCGAAGTTAAGATCGATTACAAATCACTTTCTTGTCCACGGGCGGGGTCTGACGCCTGAACTTATACAACTGGTTAGATTCTGTGGCTGATTGATGCGAGAGGTAAAAGATTAGTACCATCCAGATAATTACAGTGGATAGTACAGGAACCTGGGCACTATAAAAAAGATTTTAAGCTGGTAGCGATTTACTCCATACCCAGCTCCTGCATTCCCTTTACTTCTTCACATCATAATCATGGATCCACCCCGTAATCATCTGGTCGTTAGTTTCTAATTCTACCTGATATCTGATGAATTCCATGGATCCCATTGGGTATTTCTCAATTGCTAATACAGTTGCACTTGTTATTTCTTCAGTTCGGATAATTATATCTTCACTGTCCCAGGATTCACTTTTGCTTGAAACGTCACCAACAAATTGAATCTCAGCACCTACTTCAATTGATTCTTTCGGATTTAAATAAGTGTCTGCAATATCAATTACATAATCATAGCCTTCCAATCCAACCTCTTGATCCGCTTTACTCCAGTCTCCCTCCGTAGCGAAAACAATTCTGCCTGCACTATAGTTTTGCTTTATCTCATCATCTTCCCGATAAGCAAAAATGGTTAAGGCATCTGCCTCATGCTTTTCGTATAAGTTTTTCACTACATGTTTTAAATTAAATTCCAGTTCTTGCTTCGATAAACCCAATGGAACAGAAATACTTACTCGATGTCGTGTCGCACTCAATAAACTGATATCTGTTTCCTCTATAATCTCATAACTAGTTTCAAAACTTTTTGTCATTTGCAAAACAGTTTCAATATCACTTGTTACTTCCTTTTCTGCCTGGGTTTCCTCTTCTGCTTCTTGGGTAGATTCTTCTTTCTCTATTACCGCCTCTTTATAGACAAGGTTATTGCCCGGATTGACCGATATGATCTCTCCATTTTCCAACACCCAATGCCCATCCATTCGATTGATATTACCTGATACAGTAACAACAGATCCTGGTAAGAGTTCTGTATCAAGTTCATCTAATTCTACGAGTACACCATAGTCTAGCTTTTCATCATCATTCAGAATGTCTGCCCATGTTTCCTGTTCATAATTATCTATAGTTCCGTATAGGTTTATTTCGGGACCACGAAACCAGCCCCCTTGATCAATCCCATCCTTTACTATCACACCTTGCCATGTTGCTTTTCTCCCTTTGACTAAGTCCCAAAAATCTTCATGAATGTAAGAATAATATGTATTAGTAATGTCCTCTATATTATTAATTACTTTTTCAAAATCAAAAGCGAAACTGCTTTCTACAATTTCTCCGTCTTCCAACACCCAATGCCCATCCGTTCGACTGATATTACCTGATACTGTGACAAGAGATCCTGGTAAGAGTTCGGTCTTGAGATCATCTAATTCTACCAGGACACCATAGTCTATCTTTTCATCATCATTCAGAATATCTGTCCATGTTTCCTGTTCATAATTACCTATTCCACCAAATATATTCAATTTAGGGTTCTGGAACCAACCGCCTTGATCAATTCCCTCTAGCACCACTACACCCTGCCAAGTCACTTGTTTACCTTCAATACGTTTCCAAATACTCGTTTGATCAAGGGCTGATTGAAAGATATGGGTTAAGTTCATCAGATCATTTAAATCATAAATGATTTCTGGCTCAGTCGTATTTTTAGTTTCGTCATTATCTTCAATCTCGTTTTCAATACCGCTTTCCGTAGAAACTTCTTGACCTCCCCTTTCTTTGTCTAGCTCTACACTACCTTCAACCGTTTCACTTTCGTATTCTTCTTTTTTCTTTTCTTGTTCGTGATCACTTTTCATTTCAACATCTGGTTCTGTCTTCTTTGCTACATCCCTTTCCGTAGTATTTGTTATTAAACCTGGATTTGGTTGGGATGTGATAATAATTAACGAAATGAGCATCACTACGAAAAGACCACCCCAAGTCCCAAGGTTCTTCATCGTACTCTTCTTTAAAAATCTTCTTACTAAATGGAAACCAAACATGACTACACATAAAAACATCATCATCATAGTAATTAAGAATAAAGCTGTTAAGATAGGTAATCCTCTTTCCATCATATTAATAACGAGCAGGAATATAGTGAAAGAGAACAGTAACATGAATCCCCATAGACGTAGACGGATTTCTACTGGCCGTTTTTTAAATAACCTTAAATAAGAAAGGTATAGAAACATGACAAAACTAACTATACATATCATCAAAGCTGAAAAAATCGATATTCCTGTAAAGTATGACCCTCCAAATCCTGCAAAGAAGGAGAATAAGGATATTGTAAAGACTGTAAATACTCCGTAATTTCTTTTTATTACTTCCATTCCTTTGAATATATATTGCATGATTTGGGTTCCTCCCAACTTAGATACTCACTCCAGTTTTCATTTATCAAACATATTTTAACACAAATTCTAAAAATTCCGTCTAATATCAATCCTTTACCTTCTCATATTGATTCACTGGTTTTTTCCTATCATAATTCTGCTTCCTTGAATTAATCTTCAATACTTTCTCTTTTAATCACTTACGACATATTGTTACAAATTCCGAGTGGTGAGATTAGAACTGCTGGTACAAGCGCTAATGGAATCTGTCCCCATTACTTAATTTAAAAAGTTTAAAATTCCCCCAAAATCCTTCGTGCACACTATGGAGCATTTGTTGTCTGCACTAGATAATAAAGTGTAGAAAGGGAGATTGTATGAGTAACGGTGACTTTTATAAATTATTTGGGGATTACATCAGAGAAAGAAGAATAAAGTGTGGTTACACCCAAGAGGCATTAGCATTAGAAATGAAAGTGGCAACAAGTACACTTGAAAAAATTGAACGCGGGGAATCTAATCCAAAGCATGACACTATTTGGAAACTGGCCATAACTCTTAAACTAGATGACATTTATAACAACTACATAGAGTTTTGGAAAATAGTTCATCAACCTCCTTCCAAATAAGTAAATAATTGATGTGCAATCAATTATCTATTCTCCCTTCATTCTGACAAACCTACCGCTGATTAAGCCCACCACTAATTATTAGATGATGAGCTAAGATTTAATTTTTAAAACCTTTATTGTTTAATATCCCTTTGGATTATTCCGATGCCAGTTCCATGCATCTTTAATAATCTTTTCTAATGAATCAAATTGTGGCAACCAGCCTAATATCTGTTTAGCCTTATCAGAAGAAGCTATTAAAGTTGCTGGATCACCTGATCTTCTTTCTTTTAATTCAGCAGGTATAGAATGCTCTGTTACTTTTCTTGCTACATCAATCACTTCTTTTACAGAGTATCCATTCCCATTCCCAAGGTTGAATACATCACTAGAGTTATCTTTTCTTAAGTACTCTAATGCTAAATAATGAGCAGATGCTAAGTCCATCACATGGATATAATCTCTCACACATGTCCCATCATCGGTAGGATAGTCATCACCAAACATATAGATTTTATCTCTTTTCCCTAAGGGCACTTGAAGAATTAGTGGAATAAGGTGAGTTTCAGGACTATGGTCTTCGCCAATCGATCCACTTTCATGGGCTCCAGCTGCATTAAAGTATCTTAAGGATACATATTTAGTTCCATAAGCCTCACCAAACCATTTCATCATCTTTTCCATAGCTAGTTTGGTTTCACCATAGGTATTGGTTGGTTTGGTTTCATCTTCCTCCAAAATAGGAATATTTTTAGGTTCTCCATAAGTTGCAGCAGTGGATGAAAAAACAATTTTGCCTACATTATAATCTCTCATGATATCTAAAAGACACATCATTCCATAAACATTGTTATGATAGTATTCCAAAGGATTTTCCATACTTTCTCCAACTAATGAGTTCGCTGCAAAATGAATGACAGCCTCAATATTATGCGTTTTAAAAACGTTATCCAAAGCTTCTTTATCTCTCAAATCGATCTTATAAAAATAATTTGCACCTACCGATTCCCTATGCCCACTTTGCAAGTTATCAACAATGACAACCTCTTCATTTTGATCTAAAAAATATCTTACTGTATGTGAGCCGATGTAGCCTGCTCCACCTGTAATTAATATAGCCATGCTGTTTCATCCTCCTCAATCCAACCTTATATCTTGTTTAAAATCAAATATTACTTCTGCCCGTTTGAAATCAGCATACTTAGTCTTCAAGTTGAATGCTGAATACCTCCGTAAGATCGTCAATTATGAATAACTCATTATTTTCCTATAATACTATGTTACTAGAAAAAAGACTACCAACCAGATAATATTGTATCTTTGGGGATCACCGGATTATAGTCATACAAGAAACACTCAACACCTTTAATCCCACACCCTTTTAAAAATTCTTCTTGTTCCGCCTTTTTCATCGCTACTGTTTCTTATACTCGGAATACGTTTCTATGTCCATTCAATTCCTGCCTGAAGCTTATATCGGACCTTCCCGTCTTTATAGAAGTCTATCATTTTTAATGTAAAATCTATCATTAGTTTAGTATTTCTTGCTAATAAGGACTTAAAACGCAAAAAATGGCCCATCCCCCATGAATGGAGATGAGCCTAATATATCATTTTTCCTCTATTAAATTTTTCAAACAGCAAAACCATTATCCTTACTAAGCTGATAATGAAACACTTCTCTAGTTCCGCCCTTTTCCGGTGCTTTGAATCTTTCTAGTTTACCTTGCTTCATTAATGGTCTCAATAAGACTTGGAAGATGTGCGAATCAGAAATGACCATCCTCTCATTCATAAAATCTACAATCTCTTTAAGTGCTTTTGGCTCCACGCAATATACTAGTAGCTCTGCCACTTCAGGCCCTTTAAGAAGCGCCTCATGTTTTTCCTTCGTTTGCTGCTTCTTTTGCTGACTTTTTATTTCTACATAATCAGTATAGGTTCCTGGCATTTTTTGTTCCATTTCAAATATGAGATGGTAGGTGACCTTTCCATCTTTACACACCTCTGCACGACTAATAAATTCTTGAAACAACTCTTCTGGAAAGTCCTCGCTTGCTCCTTCCACATACTTTTTCACCTTTTTCATAATTTCCTTAAACATTTTGCTTTCATGTTCCACACGTCTTTCGCTTTCACTAAAGTGCTTCAGTCGGTCATGCAGCTCCACCAATTCTTCCGTCAGTTTATCCACCAGCTGCGTGTTTTGGCCGCTTTCATGAATACCCTCTTCAACAGCACTGTACAAGGCTTGGTTTTGGTTTTCAACTCTTTCTTGCAAATCTGTTTTTTCTTGTTTCTCTTCATCCGTTAATTCCAGTCTCTTAATCCAGTGCAAGACGTCATTTTTAAAAGTCGGATCCGTATGAATTTGGTTTAAAAAGCGAATGAAGTTCCATTCCAAATAATCCTGGCGAATACGACGTGTATCGCATCGTTCATTTCTATATCTTTGATCATGGCGACAACACACCCAGAAGTGCGTTTCAAAAGGTTTTTTCCATCGTCTCTCTACATGCCGTCTATGCCCCATCAAATAGCCACATTCACCACAATAAAGTTTTTCAATAAACGCTTCATTTTTCATTTCATCTTTTTCATACTTGCGATGTCCATCTTTGATAAATCCTTTTTTCCGTTCTTCTAAAATATCCTGAACCCGGTCCCAGTCCTTTGGCTTAATGATCGCTTCATGATGATTTTCAATATAATACTGTGGTTCCTCTCCTTGATTACGGATAACCTTGGATTGTAGTGTATCAACGGTCACGTGTTTTTGAAATAAATAATCACCCTTATACACTTCATTTGTTAACATCGCCATCACTGATTTAGGATTCCAATAGTCTTTTCCTGTCGCTGTTTTAATACCATCACTGGCTAAGTCTTCACAAATTTTATTAACGTTTTTCCCGCTCAACACATCAGAATAAATACGTTGGATGACTTTCGCTTGCTCTGGCTGGATGTGCCACCGATAATCTTCGTCTACCCAATACCCATACGTAGCCTTTTTCCACCGGATAATTCCTCGTTTGGCCTGACTCCGATGGCCCCAAGCAATGCTCTTCCCAATATTCATCACCTCTTCTTGGGCGATTGCACCGTAGATAGACATCATAAGTTCTGATTGAGGATCCGATGTCCAAATATTCTCCTTCTCAAAATAAATATACACAGGGGTCGATAGTTGTTTTAGGTGCCGTGCAATCGAAAGGGTATCTAATGCATTCCGGCTAAAGCGGGAAATTGATTTTGTGATGATGACGTTAACAAGGCCTCGTTCACAATCCTTCAAGAGTTGGTTTAATTGATCTCGCTTTTCCAAGGAACGCCCTGTGATTCCTTCATCTGCATAGATACCTGCAAATTCGTAGGATGGGTCCTTCAAAATGAGATACGTATAGTATGCGACCTGTGTCTTCATGCTTGTTTTCTGTTCTAAGCGATCAGTTGAAACCCTGCAGTAAGCAGCTGTCTTGAGTGCTTTTGGGCGTTTCTGCAAATGATCAGACTTTTCGTTTCCTATTCGTGCATTCTCAATCGTTTGTAGAATAACCTTCCCCTCACCAGGTTCTATCTTTTGTACTTCTCGCTCAACCGTTGTATTCATTTCTTTTTCCCTCTTCTCTTTTAACGCCCCATGTTCATCGAGAAGGTTCAGTTCCTGATTCACCTCCTTCTTGGGACTTTCTTTTTTCATTTTTTCCTCTTTCTGAGATGAATGAATGGAGTTGCTTTCAGATAGTTGGCCAACCGTCAGGCTTGTCCCATCAAACCATTCAACTTGATAGTTTTTTTCACTTTCTATAGTGATTTGATGAATCCATGCTCGTAAATATTCCGTCGTTACTTTTTGATGAAACTCCTCCATAGACTGCAGTGTTTCTAGCCATTTCAATGTCTTCACACGAAAAGGACGATCATCTTCTATTCGAGCCACTTGTTTTTCAAAAGCTCGGTATTCATTTTCTAATGCATTTATCTTTTCTGGATCTTCATTACTTTCCTTTGCTATCTCCAATTCCGTTAACCATTTCAACCGATGAAATTCAAAATGATCCTGTTGATTTGTTGCTTTAAGGTCTTTCTGCAACTGGGCAAGGGTACCCGTTTGATCGAATTCATATTTTAAGCTCATCGCTTGTAATGCCATTTGTTTTAACTGCTCTTCATTTATATTTGGAGCGTCACATGTTTTTGCATTACTTGAAGCGCACTTCCAATAATCAATATGAGGACTGGGAAAAAATTTATATCGATATCCACAGGCATGGCAATATAGCTTTTTGGAGAATGCCGGTCGATTTCTTACCGTTGGTTTTCCTGTATTTCTCTTATTGCTCTCTATACGCCTCTGCACTTCATCGAATACTTCCCGACTGATGATTGGAGGATGAGTGTTTGCTATCTCAATCTCCTCTCGATCGTGATAAGTCATTTTGTGAGTGAAAAGGTCTCTGGTCGCGGTTCTTGCTATCATATTTCCTGTGTATGTGTAACTCTTTAGCATTTTTTTGATATTTGAAGGCAACCATCTATCTTTTCCGGTTGCTGTTTTTACTCCTTGCCGATATAATTCTCTTGTCATTTCTGTCCTCGACCATCCTTGTAGAAACCAATCAAAAATGTTACGAACAACCGCCGCTTCTTGGTCATTAATTTCTAGGGTACTTCCCGATTCATCTCGCACTAAGTTATAGCCATATAGTCTAGAGAACTTAGCTTCTCCTTTTTGAAACTTTTTCTCGTATCCCCATTTTGTAGAGGTAGATAGGTTCTCGATTTCTTCTTGGGCAAGGGCAGCATAAGTGGTCAGTAAGAAATGATTAAACGTAATAGATGTATCAATTTGTTCCTTTTCAAAGTAGATCCCCACATTTTTAGCTTTAAGATCCTCTACTATCTTCATCAAGTGTTCTGCATTTCTCGTTAAGCGCGATACATCTTTTGTAAGAATGTAATCGACTCTACCTTCGTCACAGTGGCGAAGCAACCGCTGTAGCCCTCGTTGCTTTTTAGCATTACTACCGCTCGTTCCACTATCAAAATACACACCAACGAATTTCCAATTTGGTTTACTTCTAATCAAGTGGGTATAGTGGTGGACCTGGTTTTCCAGCGAACGTATTTGTGCTTCAAAATCAGTACTTACTCGGCAATAAGCTGCGACTTTAACTTGCTTTTCTCCAAGGAGTGGACTTTCCTCTCTTTCCTTGACTGGATCCCATAAGGTACGCACCCACATACCTTTTTGAAATTCATCCATAATAAAAACCTCTTTCCTATAAGTGATAATGGTTCGTGTCCATCTATCACTCACATCCCGAGAACTTTCAAGTTCTTTTTCCGGGTGGAAAGAGGTTTATGTTTATTCGATTAGATTTAACTTAGTTCTTTTTTGGTGTTTTTCGTTCCTTTGCACAGATGGTCCGCTTCACCCCGCATTTAAAGTGAAATTCGACCATCCGTTCTTTGTAGATAATACCTCGCTCGATTGTACTTTTGAAAAGCGTAACATCAAAATCATTTAGTTCTTCAGCTTCTTCTA